>JAFCZU010000050.1 GCA_019314185.1 Deltaproteobacteria bacterium
ACAGCAATTGCTATCCACGGTATTCTGGAGTCTCGTCAAAAGGTAAATTTTTGGAATGATGAAGATGCACAGAAGCAAACCGTTAATGAAATAGATGATTATTTATATGATGAGTTGAAAGCAGGGAAAGGTATTGAACTGTCAATGGATCAAATGGATGATATAATAGAAAAGGCGCTGCAAGTAGCAAAACTCAGGAGCTGCAAATGATTGAGACAACGAGTATTGATCAACGGTCTTTTTTTTACGGCCCAAAAACCATCGCCTACAGCCTCTTTTTTACAGACAGAAGATCTCTGGAGATTGCTGTTCATCCAGATAGTACTGTAGTTGTCAAAGCTCCGCTGAATTCAGATATTTCCTTGATTGAAAAGAAATTGCTTAAAAAAGCGCGGTGGATATTCCGACAGCTAAATTATTTCCGGCAGTTTAACCCCAAGACTCCGATTAGACAATACATAAATGGTGAAACGCATTTATATCTTGGAAGGCAATATCGGTTGAAAATTTTACATGACCAGGAAAATAGCGTTAAGTTGATTAAAGGTTTCTTTCAGGTTGGTTGTAGAAAAAAGCATAATCCAGAGATTGTAAAAAAGCTTATGAATAACTGGTACTTACAGAAAGCAAACATTCAATTCAACGAAAGCCTGACTCGCTGTTGTCCGAAGTTTAATGCGTTTGATCTCTCCCAACTTTCAATCTCGATCAGGCGCATGAAAAAGAGATGGGGAAGTTTATCGGATAAAGGCACGGTTACCCTTAATACGGATTTGATTAAAGCACCGAAAGAATGTATCGATTATGTCGTTACCCATGAGCTTTGTCATTTAAAATATCATGACCATAGCCCTGAGTTCTATAAGCTGCTTAATTTCGTAATCCCGGAGTGGAAAAGAATAAAGCACAAACTCGAACTGAGTATGGTTTAAAAGGAATAAGAAATTTTTTGTATGATCGGCATGAGCATAAAAGTTCAAGGCCATGAATATTTTTGGTGTCACACCGGAGGATCAATCATTTTCATGTTCAGTGTAAAAGTTGTTCCTTGATCAATTTCACTTTCAACATTAATCCAGATGCCATATGATTCCAGTATGCTGTGAACAATTGAAAGGCCAAGGCCTGTTCCGCTGTGTTTTGTTGTAAAAAAAGGATCAAAAATCGATCCCGTTGTTTCCGCTGACATACCGCAACCGTTGTCAGCAATCTTGACGCATGCATGTTTATTGTTTAATGGATATGTTTTAATCTCTATCATCCCGGAATCCTCAATAGCTTCCGCAGCATTTAAAAGAAGATTCCAGAAAACCTGACGCAGGTGAGCGGAGTCCATTTCAATCCAGATATCAGGATGAAGATCATTATTAATTAGTATCTTCCCGCTACAGACGCTGTCCTTTTCAAAAAGCTCCACTATCTCTCTTAAAGCTTCATCCAGTTTTATTTTCTCAACCTTTCCTGTCGGCGGTTTTGCAAACAAAAGGAAATCACTCGCAAGAGTGCTTAAACGGTCGGTTTCACGAAGAACTATCCGCATCAGCTTATCATAATCATAATTATAACTAATCTCGTCTTTTAAAAGCTGTATCGCCCCAGCCAGAGAAGCAAGAGGGTTCTTGATTTCATGAGTTAAGCCTGCGGCCATTTCACCAACTACAGCCAACCTTTCAGCCCGCTTCACACGATCCTTCATTGCTGCAAGCTCTTTTCTGGTGCTTTCCGCCTGTTCTGCCAAAAGGCTGCTCAGGAAAGCTACGGCAAAACATGCAAATATAATCATTGCCATTCTGTAAAGCACAATACTCCAGTCATAATCAGCAGCAAAAGCACCTTCCGTCACCACGGGAGATAAAATGATGCCATAATATTCCAGATCGACCATAATTCCGTATTGAATACAGCAAAGAGAGGCCATAATCATGCTTCCTTTCCTGAAAAGAAGCATGCTCGAATAAACAATTACAACAAGATAAAGGAATGAAAAAATGCTGGCAAAACATCCGGTCACATAAATTATCATGGTTACGATAAATGTGTCTATGCCGCACTGAATATAAGCAAAAAGCAATCCCTGCTTTACGCGAAGAAGCATTAAAGAGTAAATAAAGGAAAGAAGAAAAATTCCGGCGATAAGTCCATAAAGGAACAAAAGAGGCCTGGCTAAGAGGGAAGAACTTTCATTGAGTTGCAGGATTATTGTTGACCCAAGCAACAGAGTAGTAAAAAGAACCCTGAAGAACATAAGCCATTTAATCTTATTATAAAATTCACTTCCAGGTTTTCTCAAGAAACTGTTCATGCTTTTACTTCAGAAATTAGTATCTCAATTGAGCAAAACGCTCAATTGATAGTTGTCGGGGGCTACCTGTATTATCCCATTGCAGCTGCCATCTTAAATATGGGAAGATACATCGCAACAACCAGGCCTCCGATTACTACACCTAAAAACACCAGCATAAACGGCTCTATCAATGCGGTCATATTTTCTACAGCCTGGTCCACCTCTTCTTCATAAAAGTCGGCAATCTTTTGCAACATGTCATCAAGAGCGCCTGTGGATTCGCCAACCGCTATCATCTGACATACCATAGATGGAAAAACCCCGCTTTCTGCAAGTGGCTCCGCCATTGTTCGACCTTCAGAAATACCGGAACGGACATCGTATATTGCTTTTTCAATGGTTTTATTACCGGCTGTTTTTGCGACAATTTCCAGAGCATCTAAAATTGAAACGCCGCTTGAAAGCATTGTGGACATTGTGCTTGTAAATTTGGCTACCGCTCCTTTACGAAGCAGCATTCCCATAACCGGCAGTTTAAGAACCAGATCATCCTTTACTTTCTCGCCTTTTTCGGTTTTACAAATCTTTTTAAAACCATATAGAAACAACCCGATTCCGATAATAATATAAAGTATATTGCTTTTTATGAACCTGCTCATATTCACTACAATCTGAGTCGGCAGCGGAAGGGCTCCGCCCATGCCTGAAAACATGTCCTCAAATACAGGAATGACGAAGACCATGATTATTGCAATCACGACAGCAGCTATAACAAGAGTTACTAAAGGATATGTCATGGCTCCTTTAATCTTGCCTTTAAGTTTTGCGGCTTTCTCCATATATTGAGAAAGCCGTCTTAAAATCGTATCCAGAATACCGCCTGCTTCACCAGCAGCAATCATATTTACAAAAAGGTTATCAAACTGATCCGGATATTTTTTTAAAGCATCGGCCATGGTTTCTCCACCTTCAACCGATTCCTTTATCTCTTTTAACATCTTTTTAAATGTTTTGTTTTCCTGTTGTGCCTGGAGTATATCAAGACATTGAATTATCGGCAGCCCTGCATCGATCATTGTAGAAAACTGCCTGCAAAAAAGGATTATATCGGCTTGCAGAACCTTTGGCTGCATAAAGGCCATATTTTCAAAGAGGTCTTTAGGTTTTTCCTTTACCTTAACAGAGGTGATCTTAAGCCTGCTTAATTGCGCTTTTACCGCATCTTCGCTGTAAGCCTCCATTTCCCCTTTTTTGCTCTCATTCTTCTTGTTCTTACCTTTCCACAGATATACCGGCATGATATTCCCTGTCCTTTTTTAATAATTCGCAACCTTCTATTTTTATGAATTATATCATACAGTAAACTAAACAACAATAGCTTTGTAACAAATAATGAATCACCTCCAACTTAGTTCTCAAGTTTCGCACCCTTGATTTCTATCAATATTAAGACGGTAAGGGTTGAAAATAACATTTTTACAGCGAAATCATTTGCTTATATTTCGTAACCGGCAACCTGTGCGGCATACATTACGATCAGGCGCAAAGGAGATATAACATATTGAATTTAACAGTGTATTAAGCATCAATCTTATACTGATTGATTGGCGCCGTTGTAAAAACCACAGGCAGTATATTTCGCCTTAAAATTTATTTTTAGCCCTTGCCGTCTAACGTTTTGGCTAAATTAAAGGGTGCGAAACTTGAGTTAGTTGTAGTTAATTAAGGCAAAATAAGTGGGTTATCTTCAATTGAACTTGATAACCTATCTTATATATGTAAATATTTAAATTGTGCAATTTTCTGATAGAATAACCAACTATTATTACAAAATCAGGACTTAACTGTGGCTAAAGCAAAAGCGCTAAACAAAAAAATTACTATCATAACAACCCATATAAATGCCGATTTTGACGCAATGGCATCCATGCTTGCCGCACAGAAACTATATCCTGATTCTCTCGTGGTTTTTCCTGGTTCTTATGAAAAGAACTTAAGAACTTTCTTTGTCAAATCGATGGTATATCTGTTTAACATGGCCGACATAAAGGAAGTTGACTTTTCAATTGTTGAAAGACTTGTCCTTGTGGACACAAAACAGCCAAACCGAATCGGAAAGTTCGCATCTCTTCTGGAGCGGTCGGATTTAGATATCCATATCTATGATCATCATCCTGCCATGCCCAATGATGTAAAGAGTAATCATGAAATATGCGAGTCAATCGGCGCAACCGTTTCTATCCTTACGGAAATCATAAAGAAAAAAAAGATCGACATCTCCCCTGACGAAGCAACTGTAATGTGTCTTGGAATATATGAAGACACAGGCTCTTTTACATTCTCATCAACCACTGAAAAAGATTTCATCGCCGCTGCTTTTCTCCTTTCAAAGGGAGCAAATCTGGATATTATATCAGATTTGATTGCCAGAGAGATCAGCACGGAACAGGTTGGGCTGTTAAACGATATGATCCAGGCGGCAATCTCCCACAATATCAACGGAATCGAAATCATAATTACTACAGTAACAATCGATAACTATATGGCGGATTTTGCTGTTCTTGTTCATAAAATGGTTAAGATGGAACAGCTTAGCGTAATTTTTGCTATAGCTCAAATGGGAAATAAAATATATGTCGTAGCTCGAAGCAGAATATCTGAAGTTGATGTGGGAGCTGTTGTTTCTCATTTTGGCGGAGGAGGTCATGCATTTGCCGCTGCCGCAACCGTCAAAGATAAAACCCTTGCACAAACCGAACAGGAGCTGCTTGGAATCCTCTATAAAAGTGTCAGGTCAAAAAGACTGGCAAAAAACCTTATGTCTTCTCCTCCAATATCAATAGAGCCGGATGTCTCATGCAGGGAAGCAAACAATCTCCTGACGCGTTACAATGTGAATGCTCTTCTCGTCATAAAAAAAACTTCTGATACAGATGGCAAAGATAAACTTGTCGGCTTTATAACCCGCCAGGTTATTGAAAAAGCGCTCTATCACAAGCTGGATCATGTTCAGGTAAAAGAATATATGACAACAGATCTTGCAACAGTAGAACTCGAATCCGATCTTCCTGAGATTCAGGATAAAATTATCGGAAACAAGCAGCGCATTCTACCGGTCGCAGATAAAGGTGTCATCACCGGTGTTATTACACGCACAGATCTTTTAAACACTCTTGTACGGCAGTATCAAAGAGTTCCAACTGATTCATTCAAGTCGCTCAAGCCGACTCTCCATGCCAGAACCAGAGACATCAGCAAGTTCATGAAGGAACGTATTTCACAGCGTTTACTTAATATCCTGCAAACAATTGGCGAAGTAGCCGCTGGAATCGGTTATAGCGCTTACGTTATCGGCGGATTTGTGCGCGATCTGTTTCTTTACAGAACAAATGAAGACATTGATATTGTAATAGAGGGTGACGGCATAGCATTTGCAAAAAAATATGCTGCGAAATATAGCGCTCGCGTTCACGCCTATGGAAAATTCGGAACAGCGGTTATAATCTTTCCTGATGGATTTAAAATCGATGTGGCTTCCGCCAGAATGGAATATTACAAGTTCCCGGCCGCTCTTCCGACAGTTGAAATGAGTTCAATAAAGCTCGATCTTTTCCGAAGGGACTTTACTGTTAACACCCTTGCAATTCATCTTAACAAAGACAGGTTCGGCACATTAATCGATTTTTTTTCAGCACAAAAGGATATAAAAGAAAAATCAATAAGGGTTTTGCACAACTTAAGTTTTGTCGAAGATCCGACACGTGTGTTTCGGGCTATAAGATTTGAGCAGCGTTTTGGCTTTACTATCGGGAAACTAACTGCCGGACTTATCAAAAATGCGGTAAAAATGGATTTTTTAAAACAGCTTAGCGGACGTAGAATATTTAATGAGCTGCGCCAGATTCTTGAAGAAGAAAACCCGATTCCTGCTGTCAAGAGCCTGAATGATTATAATCTGCTAAAGACAGTCCACCCTTCAATAAAAATTAACAGCAAACTTATTCCTCTGCTGAATTCCGTCAAAAAGGTATTCTCATGGCATGATTTGCTTTTTCTTGAAGAATCCTATTTAAAGTGGGCGGTCTATTTTATGTTTCTTATCAGGCATTGCGATAAAAAAACTTCGGAAAAAATCTGCCTGCGGCTTGAATTAGCGCCATGCTATAGAACAATTATCTGCACTGAACGCTTTAAGGCTGATGAGTGTCTTCTTTTACTTGAAAGAAATAATCAGATTACAAACAGCTTTATTTACAAACAGCTTTCCGGTTTTAAAACCGAACTTATCTTATATATGATGGCGCTGACAAAACAGGAAAGAATAAAAAAAGCCATATCCCATTATTTCACAAAACTAAGGTATGTTAATACTTCAGTTACAGGTAAAGACTTAATGAAGATGGGCATTAAGCCGGGCCCGATATACAGGGAGATTCTGGAAGCTGTTTTAGAAGCAAAATTAAACGGCAAGATCAAAACACGAAGCAAAGAGCTTCTTTTTGTAAAAAACAATGTCAAATATTCAGCCACAGATTCACCTTGAATGCGCCCAACCGTGAACTGTGAACCTTGAACCTGACAACCTGAGAATCACAAAAAATGTTTCATAATTTAGATTTAAATCAACTGATCATAAAGATAGTTACACTCCTTTTTGCTGTATCCGTGCATGAAGCGGCCCATGGCTATGCTGCATATTGGATGGGAGACAATACGGCAAAACTGGCGGGAAGACTGACATTGAACCCTATAAAACATCTTGATTTTGTCGGTTCATTTCTCATGCCCGCAATACTGGCTATATCCCCTTCCCCTTTTATCTTTGGTTACGCCAAACCGGTGCCGGTAAATTTTTCCAATCTTCGCGATTATCGCAAAGGAACCGCTTTGGTCGCATCTGCCGGAGTACTGGCAAATCTAACTTTGGCGATTGTCTGTGGAATATTTTATCAAATTTTACTCAGGTTTGAGCCTTTCAGTTACAATGCTATATTCAAACCCTTTATTATAGATATATTCCTTTTGTCAGGTTACAGCGTAATGATCAATATTGTCCTCGCTGTTTTCAATATTCTGCCGATCCCGCCTCTGGACGGAAGCCGGATACTTGCCCTGTTCATACCAGCATCTTTACAAAAGTACTATAAACGTATTCAAGGTATCGGCATTGGAATAATTATATTTCTACTTTTTACAAACTCCCTTAGCAGTTTATTTTCATTTATTCCACGATTGATGAATTTCCTGCTTGGGGATGATGGTTTTCATTTATTTTTGGTATTAATAGGAGCTTTTAAATGAACAAAAAAAAACGGATATTAAGCGGAATGCGCCCCACAGGGCCACTTCATCTCGGCAATCTGCATGGCGCTCTGGCAAACTGGCTGGAAATGCAAAAGGAATACGACTGTTTTTTCTTTATTGCAGACTGGCATGCCCTGACGAGTAATTACGAAGATACAAGTTCGATTTCAGAATATGTCAAAGATATGATGATAGACTGGCTGAGCGCAGGCATCTCACCAGACAAAAGCACCCTTTTTGTCCAGTCACATATTAAAGAACACGCGGAATTATATCTTTTACTCTCCATGATAACACCCGTGCCCTGGCTTGAACGAAACCCGACATACAAAGATCAAATCTTGCAACTCAGCAATAAGGATCTGTCAACATTCGGTTTTTTAGGCTACCCTGTTCTCCAGGCAGCTGATATTATAATGTATAAGGCTGATGGGGTGCCTGTAGGCATTGATCAGGTGCCGCATGTTGAAATTACACGAGAGATAGCCCGGCGATTTAATTACCTCTACAAAAAAGTATTTCCCGAGCCTCAATCTATTTTAACAAAAACACCTAAGATTCTTGGCCTGGACCGCCGTAAAATGAGTAAAAGTTATAACAATGCTATCTATTTGTCAGACAGCAAGGATAATATTACCTCCAAGGTTGCCGGGATGATAACCGATCCCAAGCGGGCAAAAAAAAATGATCCGGGCAATCCTGATGTCTGCAATGTCTTTGAATTTCACAAACTATACAGCGATAAAGAAACAATAAATAATATAAACAAAGAATGCCGCTCAGCTCAAATCGGTTGTGTTGAATGCAAGAAGATAATGGCTCAAAATCTTATTGATGTTCTTGAGCCTATCCAGGCAAAAAGAGAATATTATGAAGCCCGGCCAAAGATAGTAGAGGAAATTATCCAGGAGGGAGCCGGGAAGGCAAGAAAAATTGCACAGCAGACCATGGAAGAGGTAAGGTCTGCTATGAAAATATGATCCATAACCACTGTTAACCCTAATTGAGCATAAATAAAATGAACATCGAACGTCCAACATCGAATTTTGAATAAGGTATTCTGCCAATCTATAAATTGACGGAGCGAAGCGATTTCATCATTCGATGTTCAATGTTCGATGTTCGATGTTGGGCGTTCATCTTTTAATTATGTTCGACAGGCTGTTACAGAACTAACTCACCCGATTTAAATCATACAACATGTTGTGCTTGATTGAATAAATATTGCCTATATTGTATCTGTCTTTATCTGATTTTGCATTCCGTAACAGCCTGTCGAGGTTCAAAAGAATTTTTACTCTTTAGAGTCGCACGGACAGAACCCGATATTTAATTCATGTCAGAAAATAACTATAAAATAAATCTCGATAATATTTTTGAAGGGCCTATGGATCTTCTGATTTACCTGATAAAAAAAAATGAGGTGGATATCTATGATATTCCGATTGCACTGATAACAAACCAGTATCTTTCATATCTGGAATTAATGAAGTCGATGAACATTGATCTTGCCGGCGACTTTATATTTATGGCGGCAACGCTGACACAGATAAAATCAAAGATGCTGCTTCCGGCGCATGAAGATAATGTTTCTGAAGAAGATCCTCGCACAGAGATTATAGAACCTCTTATGCAATATCTGCAAATGAAGTCAGCAGCCGAGCATCTCGCCACAAGAGATATCCTTGGCGAAAACACATTTGTCAGAAGCACAGATAAAGAAGATTATCCCGTAAGCCATGATGAAGAGATTGTAAATGTAGGCCTGTTTGAACTTATTGATGCGTTTCAAAAAATACTTAAAAACATATCTGCTGATGTCAGGCTGGAGTTTACTGCCAACAGAATATCTGTAAAAGACAGAATTGCCGAACTCGTGGAAATCTTTGAAAAAAAGGAATCAATAACTTTTAACGAACTGTTTTCCTCAGATACCGGCAAAAGCGATATTATATTGACTTTCCTTGCAATATTAGAAATGGTTAAACTTCGCCTTATCCGGATTGTCCAGCACGTTCAGACCGGTATTATCAGACTTTTTTATGATTGAAGACATAAAAAACATAATTGAAAGCCTGTTGTTTGTCTCAGATGCCCCGCTTACAATAGAACGTATCAAAAAACTGCTTCCCTTTGCTGAAACAAAAGAGATTCGGGAAGCGCTGCTTGCGCTTTCAGAAGAATATGAAGCGCGCAAGGGCGGCTTTTTTTTACGCGAGGTCGCAGGCGGTTATCAGATACGCACAAGGCCTGAATACACAAAATGGATCAAACGCTTAATACGTCCCAATCCACTCCGTATAAGCAAAGCAGCCTTAGAGGCTCTTGCAATCATTGCCTACAATCAGCCGATAATACGAAGCGATATTGAACAAATAAGAGGCGTTGACAGCGGAGGCATCCTTCGGATGCTGCTTGAGCGAAAACTGATACGGGTACTGGGACGTAAAGAAATTCCAGGCCGCCCTTTAATTTATGCTACCACAAAGCAGTTTCTGGAAATGTTCGACTTAAAGAATCTTAAAGATCTCCCTGCGCCGGAAGAAATAGAAACATTCGAGAATCCAACAAAAAAAAATATACCAACTCAATATCAGCATAAAATGCTTGACTAAAAAGCTGATGGTGTCGTAAAAAGTCCCATCTACTGCGTTGCAGTGATTTTTCAGACTCTCAACATACTATATGTATGCCTTCGATCTTGAAGAATCACTACGCCTTGTATATGAAACTTTTTACTTAGAGTTCACTCAAAAATAAGTTCGCAACTTACAAGTTCATCGTTTTTAAGCTACATGGTTTTGAATGCTCAACTAAAGGGCGGTTAACTCAGCGGGAGAGTGCCACCTTCACACGGTGGAAGTCACTGGTTCAAACCCAGTACCGCCTACCAATAATATCAAGAGGTTATGGTCCATGCTGTAACCTTTTTTTATTGTTTGTGCCCATTTGACCTGAAAATAATATTTCTACTAACATAGTCAAACTGAAGGCTGAAGGAGTCAGAAGAGTACGATTGCCGTACTTCGGCAGAAATACCTGCCTGCCATCGCGAGCTCAGACGAAGCGGACGGGTCTGATTCTTGTGCCAAACATGGCTTTAAAATACGCTCCCCCTAACAGTCTTCAGTCTAATCCACCTAAATGTATTATTATCTTGTCTGTACCCGTTTGTATAGAGCTGTGGTTGAATCTAAAAAAAGAAAATTTCAATACAATTAAAATATTATGGAACAAAAAGATTATTATCAGATACTCGGTTTAGACAAAGATGCCGGTCAGAAGAAAATCAAAGAAGCTTACAGAAAGCTGGCCTTTAAATATCACCCGGATCGAAACAAAGAGCGCCCGAAAAGCACTGAAAAAATGAAACGCGTTAACGAAGCCTATGCTGTTCTCTCAGACCCTGGGAAAAAACGTGAATATGATACGTTGAAACAGCAGTTCGGATCTTCTGCTTACAATCAGTTTAGAAAAAATTATTCTGAACAGGATATCTTCAGCGGTTCGGATGTGAATCAAATTTTTGAAGAAATGGCCAAAACATTTGGATTCAGGCATTATGACGAAATCTTCAGGGAATTTTACGGTCAGAAGCATCGTAGCTTTGAATTTAAAAAACATAATCAAACGCAATTCCCTTTGCAGGAACCTTTTGGCAAACTCTACACGTATGTTTTAAAAAAAATTAGTGGCATTGAATTACCTGAAGACGGAGCCGACATCAAGGATATTATTCATCTGGACCCACTAAAGGCCAAGCAAGGTGGCCCGTACGCATATTCTTTAAAGAAAAAATTCAAAAAACTGGTTGTTAAAATTCCACCTGGGATCAGAGAAGGGCAGCGAATCAGACTCTCTGGAATGGGTGAAAATGGAAAAGGCGGTGGAAAGCACGGGGATCTTTATTTGAAAGTTTATATCAAAAAGCCGCTGCTTCAAAAAATTAAAGATTTTATTTCCCATCTTCGCAAATAAATATCGGCCCCACAAACATGAATTGTTCAAGATTTTAGGAGGAAACCGGTTAGCACAATTGTGTGGTGCGGCTTTAAATCAGTCTTCAATAATGCAAGCCCCTCTTGTTATGGTGTTTTGCGCCGTATATAAACGTAGCACCGAAAAATAGAAGGTAATTACTCAAATTTCGCACCCTTGATTTCTATCAATATCATATACAAATTTTATACTATTCAGGCACAGAGTGGCGCCGTTGTAAAAACCACAGGCAGTATATTTCGGTTTAAAATTTATTTTTAGCCCTTGCCGTCTAACGCTTTGGCTAAATTGAAGGGTGCGAAACTTGAGCCAATAACTTTACTTTACTAAAAATCTTAACAAATCGATAAGCGTAATATCGGCAACCACCCTTTTTTCATCATCTACAACAGGCATCTCATGCACGTTGGCCCTGATCATTCTCTTCAACACCACCCCACCCGTTCATCTTCAGTCGCCACTATTGTTTTTCTCTTCATTATATCCTTTGCTGTTTCAGCGGTAATCATACTGATTAAAAATCTTGGATGGATCTGTGGTTCATGGCTTGGAGAAAATACGTGTTTTGCGAGAATCCCCAAAGAGATGCGGCCGGCAAGTTTTTTTTCATCATCCACCACATAAAAATGACGCCTGTGCTCAAAACTGATCATAGCATCAACCACATCTTTAATGCTGTCGTTTTCATGAACAATCGGAACACTTCTTTTTTCAAGAAGAGCAACAATTTCGACTACCTTTGTATTTTCCGTAACTTCTTCAACACGCTTCATGCTCTGACCCCTTTGGATTGATGATTGTTAATTTATGATTTATGGAATCGGGCAGGCACAGAGGCCAGCCCCTACTCTGTCTTTTCAATCAACAATCATCAATCCTTGCTCCGACCTCTTTATTTTTCCTACCCCCAGTAGGCATACTTTGCTCTGCCATAGGGAATTCTGACAAGCGAACGGTATACCTCAATATGCTGCTTGGCTATTATTGCCCATGAGCTGTGATTCTTTACATACTCTTTGATATTGTTTTGTAATATCCGGCAGAGGTCATCATCTCTTAGAATCTTAATAATGGTTTGTATATATTCCTTATTGCTCTTGCATATCAATCCGCCGTTGCTGCGTTTAATAAGCTTTCTGAAGGCTAAAAGATTCGAGGTCACAACAGGCTTTTGGAAAGCAAAACAATGGGCCACAATCCCGCTTTGAGCGCCCTTCTCATAAGGCAAAACCACCACGTCGCTTGCAGAAACAATCGTATCGAATGTATGCTGGGGGAACTGTCCCCGCAAAACCTTGATTCTGTCATT
>JAFCZU010000339.1 GCA_019314185.1 Deltaproteobacteria bacterium
CTTTATCCAGGCATATTTCCAAAAAGATATTTTCTATAAGATAATCCGGGCTTGTCCAACAAACGGTTCAGATTGTGGTTCGTTCCTCACACAATCTAACCTTATTCGTTATGCGTTTTTTGATGTGCCTATCAAAGAACGAAACTCTTTTACGGCTGAATAATCACGCCCTGTTGTATTATTAAGAAGTCCAGGAACAATCATCTCTTTAAGCAATTTAGTTTTTTTAATATTGAGTAGATTTGGATTTCTACGGATACAAGTGCCAATCAACATATTTTCTAAAAATCTTATATCTGTGTGGCCATTTTTACTTGGTTTCGCAAATCTTTTGGTGTTTGTGTATTTTGCGATTAACGTAAGAACAGGAGTTCCCTTCCTACCATTCAGCGCGTCGTTATAGTTAATCAACTTATGGATCGTAAAGCATTCCTTATGAAAGGTTTGTTTCTCGGCAAGGCCAACATACCAAGGCAATAGTCCCCTTCCCGCACGTATTGAGAAGATATAACAACCTACTGCTTCTGATACCCCAGAGTCCATTTCATCAACTTTCAACCAGAAATTAGATAGTGAATCTTTGTCTCTATCAATTCTTCCATTTTTTCGTGGTATATCTATTGCTTTATAAGGGGAAAAGTTCATATACACCTCCAGAATAATCTTTAACGCCAGCGGAACTCACATCCGAGAGAGTTTAGTTGTTATATGTCTCAGTTTTTCGCACTTTTTATGTCATTGTCATTGACCCAATACCGGTACCGAGTTCAGAATATTACTGCCTTAATCCGGTTTTCCAGTTTAGTTTTAAAGTCTTCAAGTTTATCCGGTTCCCACTCAATGCGGTTTCTGTGAGCAAGATCGAAATGAACCCCTTCTTTCTTTACTGCTATTTGTCTGCGCTCACTATCAAAAAGAGTGCTTACTTCATTATCAGAACTATCCGTCAGAATCTCTTCTTTTGTCCAGTCTTTCCTGCACGTATAGATGACCTCCAGTCCAAGCCCGTGGGCAAAACCTGCTTCGAAATAGATGCCCCCTCTATAGCCCGACAAATCACAGACCATAAATCGGCTTCTTCTTATTTGTGCAATTATTTCGTCGTTTATGTCATTAACGTGTTCGACGTTATCAATCTTCACAGCTTGGTAACGGGAAATTGTCTCGTCAAGCTCAACAAATTCTACAGCTGGTTTAATCGCTTTGTCAAAGACCTCATTCATTTCAGGTGTAAACCACATTGCGACAAAACATAACCTGGAAGCCAAGTTTGGCTTTTTAATTTCTCTAAGTCTTTGGTAGCCTTTCGCTGTAATAGAGAGATTATTATGGGGGGTCTTGAAGTAGGACCCGAAGGTAAAGCCTTCTTTGAAAAGCAGGTTGAGTATCGCTATGATCTCTGCAGGCTCTTTGCAGTAATAGAGTGGGTAGTCATCTCCAGCGTTCACTGTGATTTTATCCCCCACGTATTTTAATGATTTCTCAAGGCTGATCAGAGCATGATCCATCTTTTCAATGGGGTCTAAATGTCGAAACTGAGTAACGATGTGCTTTAGGTCGGCGGACGTCAGCTTCCTAACTGTGAGGTTTAGCCTGCCCTCTCGCTCCCAATTTCTTCGGAGCGTTATGCTGATTGCCGCCCTATTATCCGGTGAAAATCCTTCCGATTCAAAATCTTCCACTGCTTCTTGTGTGAGCCGAATATACCCACACCTTTTACACATATAAAGCGTGTGGCTTGCTCTGAATCCTGCCCCTCCATCATTTGTGACGTCTTTGTTACAAAACAGGCATGAAATTGCCATGATCCGGCCTCTTCATATAGGGTTTGTGATCTGTTATTTCATCTCAAACCATACAAGTTATTATATTGTTGCTGACTATTCCCACAGATTCCATGATCGTTGACCAAAAATTAGCAAAAAAGCAGTTTAGATGTACATTCCAACAATTTGGATATTAAACAAAAAGCTGGATAACCCCTTAAAGGCTATCTCGTCATAAGCTTTGAAGTTCAGCTTGCCAACTGCGTAAATCATAAATCAAACAATTCTTCTGCAGATAGTGTTTGTATATCACAAATTTTAAAAGGTTTCAATTTGTTACGCGAATAGCAGATAGCTGTAAATTCTTTGCCCATTCGTGCAATAACCCTCTATCTTACATATCTTTGTTAACCATATTACGTATTCGATTCAGGAAGTCAGGATCTTCTGATATCTGGGATTTTATCCATAAAACTAATGGAACATCATGAAGGAGAGTCTCTTCTGTTCCTTTTTCTCGAATCCATTTAAGCCATTTATCAGGATTGCCATCGAATACGGCTATCAAAACATAATAAGCTATGAACTGAGATTTAATATCACTTTCGTACCCCTCAAGCCAAGATAATACAGCCGCGCTATGCTCAACTGCCAGGTCACGCATTTCATGCCAAGTACCAGGAAGAATATTTGAATCACGGAAAGAAAATGTGAAGGTTTTTTGTTTTGTGCTATAAAGGTTGTCGAGCTGATCCTTCATTAGAAGATATTCACGAACATTTAACCAGAAAACATTTCCTTTAGGATAAACAACTAAGATAAGAATAACAGGAACTGGCAAAGCTAACCAATACTGAACTGTTGAGGTTTTCACCTTGACACTCTTTTTTCTTATATTGGAGAGTCTCTCTGTTCCCTTAATCTGACACTTAAGCAAAGCTCCTGTTACGGAACCATCGGCATCAACTATTTCGATCTCACAATCAATCCCATAATCATCATATGCTGTGCGAACTATCCAGTTTTTTGGCAAGACTCTCTTAAATTGTTGGAAAGCTTGATCACCAACAACATGCGATTTCGGTCGTTTTGGCAGACTTCTTTGGAGCATATTAGAAACTATGTTATTCTCAGTTACTAAATTACCAGCTTTAGGTTGTATTTAGCGCATTAAAAGATGAGATCCTCGGATGAATTCTTGGTATTTAACAAGTAATTATACGGATCTGGATATCATTATCTTTGATATCTTGCAGAGCAACTCAAGAATTCAATAATTTTTATACAGGTTTTGTTTGTATATCACAAATATTAAAACGTTTCAATTTGTTACATGGATAGCATCCCGCGTGTTGAAAATCATGTACAAATACCCACGAATGTGTCTTCTGCAATTTACTGGTATTTACAATCCCAACAGCATGTTTTAATGTTCTGGCGACCTGATTTTTTATTTTGCTTTTTCACTGAATAATGGGGCAGTATATAAATAGTTTTCTTGTTACGATCTATATAAACATCCGGAGATAAATTAATAAACAGAGTGCTGGCCGACTTAAAAATGAAATTTATTAATGACAATGAAGAAAACTGGTGTTTCCTGTCTGATATTGCCACGCACAAACAAATTGTCAGATTGAAAAACAACAGATATTTAATATAAAAGGATCGCTATGAAAGTACAGGCTATATACCATCCGGATCAATCAACTGAATGTAAGCGGCCTTTATTTATGGTTCCGGTTTCAGCGGGTTTTCCTTCTCCTGCGGAAGACTATATAGAAGGCAGCCTGGATCTGAACAAACATCTTATCAAACATCCTGCTGCAACGTTTTTTGTGAAGGTAGCCGGAAACTCCATGATCGATGCAGGGATACATCCCGGAGATATACTGATCGTGGACCGCTCAATCGAACCTGCCGATAAAAAGGTCGTAATAGCTGTGGTTAATGGGGATTTAACGGTAAAAAGAATTCGTGTGACAAAAGGCAGAGTCCTTTTAATGCCTGAAAACGAAGACTATAAACCTCTGCAGATCGAGGCGGAAATGAGCTTCGAGATATGGGGTGTTGTAACAAATGTAATCCATAGGCTTTAATTAATGATATCTCCCGTGTTTGCACTTGTAGATTGTAATAACTTCTATGTTTCCTGCGAGCAGGTTTTTAATCCAAAGCTTATTGGAAAACCTGTAATAGCACTTTCCAATAATGATGGTCATTGCCAGATCAAATGAGGCCAAGGCCATCGGTATCAGGATGGGCGTACCTGTATTTAAGATACGTGATATAATTAAAGCGTATAAAGTTCATGTTTATTCATCCAACTATGTCCTTTATGGCGATATGTCGCAGAGGGTAATGGATATCCTTTCAGAATTTACCCCTGATGTTGAAATTTATTCTATTGATGAGGCATTTCTGGGCCTGTCAGGTTTCAAGAGATGCAACCTGACCGATTATGGATATTCTATAAGGTCTAAAATAAAGAAATGGACAGGTATCCCTGTTTCCGTCGGCATTGCAAAAACCAAAACACTTGCCAAGATTGCCAACCGCATAGCCAAAAAGTCTAAAAAAACAGGTGGTGTATTGGATTTGACCAGGTCGCCTTATCAGGACAAAGCTCTTGAAATAACAGCAGTAGAAGATGTCTGGGGTGTAGGAAAAAGTTATTCCAGGTTCCTGAAGAGCATCGGCATCAATAATGCGCTGCAACTTCGCGATGCCTCTGTCAG
>JAFCZU010000702.1 GCA_019314185.1 Deltaproteobacteria bacterium
CTTGAGTATTTCAATGTTCGGCCTTGGGAATCTGTAGAACGTTATTTTAAAGAGACTTCGTTTGAAACAAGGTATGGGGGAATGATTTATATTTTATCTGGAACTGCTCGATAAAGATGGTCTAACATCTGCATTCACGAGAACGCTCGTAAACTTGCGCCTGTGATGCAGGGCATTCGCTTTAAAAAAATAAATCTCACCATTGACATGCGTAACTCAAAGGGTTACAATAATTTACAATCAAATCTTTCAGGCACAAAGGACTTGAAACCTTTTTCTATACTGGCAGCAAAAAGGGAATACAGTCTGAACATGCTGACAGGTTGGAAAGAATTCTGGACCGACTTAATGCCGCCGGCAACATCAAAGATATGAATTATCCAGGTTCATACTTGCACCAATTGAGTGGAGATAAAAAAAGCCAATATGCTGTAAAGGCCTCAGGTAATTGAAGAGTATTTTTTGAGGGGGAAGCCTACGTCGTTGACTATGACGATTATCATTAAGAGGTGAAGCCGTGAAAAAGATGAAAAGACAAGCAACACACCCTGGAAAGATAATTAGAGAAGATTATTTAAAGCCATTATCCATTACAATAAAAGATATGGCTTCCTCCCTTGGTGTATCCAGAAAGACGCTGTCGAAAATCATAAATGAAAAAGGCTCTATTACACCGGATATGGCATTACGCTTATCGCGTGCCTTTGAGACTACGCCTGATCTTTGGTTAAGCTTGCAAAAAAAACTATGATTTATGGCAGGCAAAGCATGTCTCAAAAGCATGGCAAACTGTCAAGCCTATTTCACCACAATTGCTCCATCATCAAGGATAAAACAGCAAACAAAGCCATGCACTAAGATGGTGATGGCGGAAGCTATGCCCCCAAAATTATGAAAACCATTAACTTCAAACCAATCGGTATCATACACTCCCCCTTTAAGAAGCCGGAAGATATGCCTATTCAGCCTACTGCCGCCGATGGTGTATATGGTTCAGTAGAATTATTTCCTGAGTATATTGAAGGGTTACAGGACGTTAATGGCTTTTCGCATATTTATTTAATTTATCATTTTCACCTTTCACATGATTATAACTTAAAGGTAATTCCATTTTTAGATAATACACATATAATACACATCGGGGGTTGTTCTCAACCCGGGCTCCGAAAAGGCCTAATCCAATAGGTCTTTCTATCGTTAAACTCCTTGAAATTAATGAAAATATAATCGAAATTGAGAATGTGGATATTATAGATGGGACTCCATTGATAGATATCAAACCATATGTTCCGGAAATGGATGCCCCTGAAAATTGTAAAATAGGTTGGCTCACTAACCACAGGTCTGAAATAAAAAAACTAAAGTCTGACAAAAGATTTGCAAAATAAAAGAAGGCATAACAATGGTATCATGAGCAACTTAGGGAACATCAACCATAGTGCCTGCTTACTCATCGAGTGTGTGGGCGAAAGGAGAGTAAAATGACGGAAAGTGTATATAAGATAATCGAGTTGGTTGGAACAAGCACCGAGTCGTGGGAAAAAGCTGCTGCGGCTGCTGTGGAGAAGGCCTCGGAGTCATTACGTAATCTTCGCATTGCTGAGGTAGTCGAACTGGATATGCAGTTGGCGGACGGAGAGATCCGCGCTTACCGCGCAAATGCCGGATAGGGTTCCCGGCGGGTAAGCTTTTCGAGAATCGGAAACTTGCGAGAAAAGGATGTCGGATCTAAGAACAGGAAGACGAAAATATTACGATATATTCTCTCATGTGTACGACAAGTTTATCCAAATGCATTCTCGCCGGGATGAAAAAGATACACGAGATGTACTGGTGGAAATGGCTGACCTCGGTGAAACACCTAAACCTTATATTCTGGATATCTGCTGTGGCACAGGATCTGTTATTTTGGCGTTTGCTAATAACTATCCGGCAAGTCTTACCGTGGGATACGATTTTTCCCGCGGGATGTTGCTTAAAACCAGGGAGAAGCCAGGTGCCCAAAAGGTGATATTGATT
>JAFCZU010000340.1 GCA_019314185.1 Deltaproteobacteria bacterium
GTTAATAAAATAAAATGACTTCCAAAATTGTTAAATCAGAAGGAGTAACACCTACCGAAAGATTGCTCGCAAATCTTTGTGATCAATCTTTCTTGAAATTATGGAGTTATCCCAATCCCTTTAAGGAGGATAAGGATGAACTCTGTGACCTCCTGGCTGTTTTTGAAAACAATGTATTCATTTTCTTCGATAGAGAAAATTTGGCTTTTTCTAAAGAGGACAATGATCCACTAATCAATTGGAAGCGATGGAAGAAAAAGGCTATTGATTCTCAAACTCGTACAGCGCATGGTGCGGAACGTTATATTAGAAGTGGTCGAAAAATATTTCTGAATAAAGATTTAACGATTCCTTTTCCTTTTGACATTGACCACCAAAAAATAGTGGTGCACAAAATCATTGTTGCTCATGGCGCAAAAGAGGCCTGTGAAAATTCTTCCGAAGACAATGTTTATGGAAGCCTTGGTGTTTCCTATGGCACCAGCGATGCTGATTTTCCATTTCCGTTTATGATACACATAGACAAAGAAAAACCTGTCCATGTATTTGATAGTCATAACCTTCCTATTATTTTTTCGGAATTAGACACTGTTTACGATTTTATGTCATATCTTGAAGCAAAGGTTGATGCAATTAATGCATACGATATGGTTTCTTATTGCGGTGAGGAAGATTTATTAGCTCACTATTTTCTCAACTTTGATGAGGCAAGAAACAAGCATTTCATTGGTACCTCTGAAAAAAACATCAATGCCGTTATGATTGGCGAAGGTGAATGGAAAGATTTCATTGAATTAGAAATCTATAAAAGAAAAAAAATAGCTGATAAAATTTCTTATCATTGGGATAAGCTTCTCCAAATCACAAGCCAAAACACTCTTGATGGAACAATTGGTGGTTCTTCCCCACTGAGAGGGCGTAGTGCCATCCATGAAATGGCAAAAGAACCTCGCTTTCACCGTCGAGCGCTATCCGAAAGGATGATTCAGTCTATTCGTAATTTTCCAGAGACACAGAATCGAAGAATGAGAAATTTGTCGTTTATGCCATCCTTTTACAAAGACAAGGGATATGTGTTTTTGCAGCTCAAGGTAGACGGCATTACAAACTATGATAATGAGTACCGTCCAAAAAGACAAGCGATGCTTGAAGTTGCCTGTGGCGCTGCAAAAAATAAGTTTAGTCATTTAAAGACGGTTATCGGTATCGCGATTGATGCTCCAAAGTATGCAGAAACTAATTCTGAAGACTTCATCCTAATGGATTGTACTGATTGGCCTGATTCCCAAAAGGAACATTATGAAAGGGCAAATGAGGGACTAAACTTTTTTAAAACGGGTGTCGTAGAACGGAAGACAGTGACAGAATTCCCCATTCCGAAAAAGTCACAAGTCTCAGGTCGGAAAAAGGTTGGCCGAAATGCTCCTTGTCCATGCGGATCTGGGAAAAAATACAAAAAATGCTGTATTGATTTAAAAGAAAGATAAAAATCGCACAACAATCTCTTCCAGCGGACCGCAAGAAGCTGCGGCCGCTGAAGAGTGGGTTGGACTATGATTTCAGTTATCGTTTAGAGGGCAAGGCTTACAATAAAAATAAAAACACAGAGTAGATAATTGTCAATGCCACAGTATAAACTATGAGTACATAAAACCATTTGCCGGCAAATTTTGGTGTTCGCAGCGGTGAAAGATTAAATCCGGCCATGGTCATGAACATTAGATAAAGTAGAATTGAAAAAGTTGCAGTGCTGAATAGAGGCTCAAACAGAAAAACAAAAGCAAAAACAATCAGATTGTTGTCAAGCGCAAGTCCTTTATATGTGGTGCTGTCTACAAGACCAAAAATATTGAAATAACTCAGCCGTATCGCGCCGGTGGCAACGATTACAAAGGCACCCGGCAAAAACCATGTACTGAATCCTCCATAGCTTAAAAGAAAAACAGCTGGACAGATTCCAAAGCTTACCATATCAATCAATGAATCCAGCTGTGCTCCGAAATTTTTTTGTTCATCTGTTCTGCCCTTCATTTTGCGGGCAATAATACCATCCCCCCAGTCAAAAAGGACTGCCCATATCATCCCGATAATGGCTGCTGGAAAAATTTTTAAAATTGCAAAGTATATCCCAAGCAGCGCACATAAAAGCCCTGCAAGAGAACAGATATTGGGAAGATCTTTTGCAAACCAGAGCATTCCGGTCTGGTGTGAAGGTTTAGATGGTGATGTGTTCATCGAGGTCCTCTCTATTTATTTTTGTCCCCAAGAATGGATGCCAGCGCATTCACAAGGTTCGTGTTTTCTTCGTTTGTTCGGGCTGCAATACGGATATATCGGTCAGCACCGGGCATGGTTTTACCCTGACAGTCTTTGATGTACATATTATGTTCAACAAATAATTTTTTTGTTAACTCAGGCGCATTTGGCCCGGTATCCGGCAATCGGCAAAAAACAAAATTGGCATCCGGCTTATAAACCGTGAGTCCTGAAAAAGTCGACAGATCCTTATAAAGTTTATCCCGATCCTTTTTAACCTGGTTACAGCTTTTAATGAAGGCGTCATGATAATCAGGTAAAATCCTTAAAAATTCTTCTGCAAATCCATTTATGTTCCAGATATGAACGCCCTGGCGCACAGCTTTGACAAAATTGGAATTTGTTGTCAAAAGATAGCCGATCCGAAGGCCGCATATACCGTATGCCTTGCTCATGCTTTTAAAAATGACGATATTGGGATACATCTCGATTTTATCTGCCATGGATGTCTGATCCGGGTCCTGAACAAAATCAATAAAGGACTCATCAATTATTAATAGACAGTCATGGCCGGACAATTTTTCTGCCAGACGTATCAGGTCGGATTTGGGAACGGCAATGGAGGTTGGATTGTTTGGCGTTACCACAACTGCAATATCTGCACCGGTTTGAATGATATGAGCCGCAAATTTATCCACATCCAGTTGAAAAGAAGGACACTCAAGGGGGAATTCTCCGGCACATCCCTTGGGTGCGGCATTCACATATTCGTTGAACGAAGGCACGGGAACAAGGATTTTCCGGGCAATTTGCCCTGAGACAATTTTAATCAGTTCTGCTGCACCATTGCCGACAACAATGTGCTCGGGCTTTTGATGGATCAGCTTACCCACAAGAGAAGCAAGGGCATCCTGTGCAACAGGGTAGTTCAGGACAAGGTCATGGATTTGGTTTTTAAAGCAGGTAAAAACCGCTTCCGGCGGGAAGTAAAGGTTAAATAAATAAGCATGATCAATAAAATCATGGCGATAGTATCCGCCATGCTGACTTGAAATATATTCATATTTTTCTATCTGATTTTTATAATGAGGATCGGACATATATACTTCCTGTTACAAGGGGTTTACGGGCGTACAGTTCTGAATTTTTTAAACGGTCAGGTTCTATATCATAAACGGAAAGCGGTTTACTGATTCTTGCCGGAAACAGCTTTTCAGCAGATTCAAGATCTTTTATTGTGTCAATTTCACACCAGGGCTTATGGTCAAAAAAGACCGCCTGAAAGGACAAACTTTTTTCTATCACCATTTGTCGAAACACAGCTTCGTAATAATCATTGACCCTGCCGGCTAAAATATACTGGTCCAGTTTTTCAATAACCCGGTGCCACGATGAAACCGAAAGGCTGTAAATATTAACCGTTTTATATCGGGTTTGTTTTGAATTGTTTTTTGCATCACCATGGAAGGCATCAACCGTGTTAGCTGAATTGATTGTGACGGTTGAACCGTCCAGCCAAGGCTTCATTCGTGCAATGGCAATCCTGTCAGGGTAAAGCATGTCTGTCAATAAAGACGGGTCAAAAACAAGATCGCTTTCTATGAGCACAAAAGGTTCATTGATAATTTTCCTGGCCATCCATAAAGAATATATATTATTGGTTGTTTTGTATAATGGACTGAAAACATATTCGATTTTAATGTTCCCGGCCCGG
>JAFCZU010000341.1 GCA_019314185.1 Deltaproteobacteria bacterium
TAAGGACTGGGATAAATTTGCAAATGATATTGAATACAAAAACAGAATTGTTTTTCTAACCGGAAATCATGAAAATATCCTGGACCGTGTTGTGGACCAGGCCGCTCAATATCGTGCAATACAGTCCATTATTGATGAATTTGATGCTGAGAGGCTGTCTGATAGAGACCCGCAGCGCATTCAGGCTCGAACAAGCTGTGATAAAATCATTCTTAGTTTGCGAAGCGCCATCCAGGAAGCTTTTACAACATTGGTATATCCGTCAAAAAATGGATTTCGCACAACTGACTGCAGAATTCAATTCACCGACAATCAGTTTGATGGCGAAAAACTCATTCGTGATACCCTTGAAAAGGTTCAGAAATTCACTAATGAGATCACAGGTGAAACGTTCAGGAAAAAGTGCGAGGCACGTCTTTTTGGCGGTCAGCAAAGGTCTCAGTGGTCAGAGATAAAAAGACGGGCAGCCACACTTACTGCCTGGCAGTTCCATCGACCGGATGCATTGGATACGCTTAAAGAGACATCCATAAGCCAGGATATCTGGAGGGATGAAGGGGGCGTTATTAACAAAGGCCCATTTCCGCCGCCAAAAACCGAGGTAAGGGTACAGAAGATATCAAGAAACGATGACACAGGTGAAACCACACTTAAAATCACTCCTGTGCATGGAGATATTGTATATTACGAGACAGGCGAAGCAGAACCCACAACATCGTCAATGAAGCTTGATTCATTCAATAATTTTGAAGTCAACGAGCTCAAATGCAAATTCATATGCATTGACTCAACCGGTCAACATGAAAAAGGCAATTCAGCACTGTGGATAAACACAATTACCCTCAAGCATCGGGTATTTCAGCAAGGCGACAACTGGATGGTTGAACTTAAGGCCAGCCCTAATGCGGATATCCGGTACACAACAGACGGATCCGACCCCAAAACCATGGGGGCTTCATATAGTGCACCCTTTCCGGCACCTGAATCAAGCCCCTTTGTATTAGCGCTTGCACGGCGAGATGGTGTATCTTCTTTTCAGGAAAAGATAACTGTTAATGATTACAAGAAGAAGACTGTTAAGCTGGACCCATCAAAAAAGGCGGTATGGAAGCGAAGACACACCAACCTTACAACAAGAGATGCCTATGCATTCATGGAAAGGCTGAAAAAATTTGAAGGCAAAGCATATGGTGTCACAATAGATATCCGATCCAATAATAATGATCAGGATATCAGCTATTCCACTGCAGACAGTTTCGCGCTTTCCGGAGAAAACTTTTATAATGTTGTTAAACAACTCCAGGCAGTTATGAGCGGCAGCCAGATTTATTTAAACATCGAATGGCTGGAATTTGACAAAGCACAACTTCTGCTGGACTGGATTGCAGATGCAAAAAGCAGTCTGTCTCCAGGGGAAGTCAGCCAATAAGTAATTTAATCAATTATGACGAGAAAAAAACAGAATATCCTCGGTTTTGGTTATAATCCTGATCTCACGGACCATTATTTCCTGGTTACCATTCCGGCCTCACGGGCAAAAGGCGTTGGAATAATGATTTCCGAGCATTTTGAGTGGCAAAAACCTGAAAAGGGCAAAGAAATCTATACATCGTTAAATAATGAAAATGCCCATATTAAAGTGATCTTGAAACGCTTCATGTGGGACGATATTGCCGAAGAAACAAAGGCGGAATTTAACCGTCGCCTTCGAAGTTACGGCATTGAACCCGGCAAATGGAAAAATAGAGGTCAGATCCACCTGGAACGAACTTTAGGCAAGGAACTCGTACTGCTTGCGTGGGCTATTGAAGAATGTGACCCTGTGCTGATCAGTACGGCTGTCCGCAACTGGCTTGGACTTGCCCCTGAAGAACGGTGGTGGCTTTATACCATGACCAATGCCTCCACCGGTCATGCGCTTAATGATCGCAACAAGGGGTGGAGAAAGGCGATTCGATTTGCCTTAACGGAAAATCCAATTTCCAACCAGGCCCTGCTGAAACGTAGAGAAGAATTTCAGAAGTCACTTTTCAGCGGAAAATTCAGATAAGGAATATCAATGAACGATCGGGTTTTTATTGAAGAACAGTTTCCGGTATCAAAGGTTTCAAAGGAGAGTTATAAGGAAAGAAAAGCCGGTTCAAGCCAGACACTGACAGGGCTTGGGAAATGGTGGGGGCGAAAACCGCTAATTTTGATCAGAGCGTCTATTATCGGAATGCTCATGCCTGTGTCTGATGACCCCAAAAAGGATCGTGATATTTTTTTAAAAATTCTAACTATGGATAACGACGGCTTGTGGCAGCGACGGTCAAAATCGATTCCTGCCAAAATTATTCAGCCCAATATTTCAGAAGAAGAATGGAATGATCTTATAGCTGATCAAGATGGCAATTTAAAACGCACCTGGTCAACAGGGCTTAGTCCGGAAGAAAAAGAACAGGTTCTTCGCAAGGTGTTTGGTCGGCTTTCATACGATGAAAAGCTTACATACTGCGACCGGCCGGAACAGATCGAAGGCCCATGCAAAGAAGTATGGGGAGAAATAAACGCACATCTTGGGACAGATGCCAAAAGCCTTCAGGAACTGGTAACAGCGCTTGGGAAAAGAAGATTCGGTCATACACCAAAAGTCGGCGACTGTTTTTGCGGGGGAGGTTCCATTCCCTTTGAGGCCGCGCGGCTCGGATGTGAGGCGTTTGGCTCTGATCTTAACCCGGTTGCAGCCATGCTCACATGGGCTTCCATCCATCTGATAGGCGGTGGAGAAAAAATACAGAAAGAGGTTCAGGAGGCTCAAAAAAAAGCATACGAGGCAGCTGACAAACAGATTACAAAGTGGGGAATTGAACACAAAGACAAGGGCTGGCGCGCGGATGCATACCTTTACTGTGTCGAATCCAGATGCCCGGCAACTGGACTGATGCTCCCCCTTGCCCCCTCCTGGATTATCAGCGAAAAATACAATGTATGCGCTGTGCTGAAAAAAAATGACGCTGAAAAAAAATATGACATAGAAATAGTCACAGGCGCAGATAAAGAGACCATGGCCAAAGCAAAACAAGGGACAGTTCGAAACAGCAGGATGGTCTGTCCTGAGACAGATGAGGAATTTTCCATCTCAGGGATTCGCGGGGACCGAAAAATAGACGGCAAAACTATATATGGCCTGAGACTTTGTGAAAATGACGATCTTGTGCCCAGACCAGATGACGTGTTTCAGGAGCGGCTTTACTGCGTAAGATGGGTGGAGACGTATCTTGAGAAAAACAGGCAGGGCAAGCTTGTTGAAAAGACAAGAAGGCATTACTGCTCTGTAGCAGAAGATGATATAAAACGTGAGAAGCAGGTGCTGAAACTTTTGCAGGAACGATTTGCCGAGTGGCAGAAGAAGGGGTATATACCGAGTCGGAAGATTGAGCGGGGTGGGGTTAAAACAGAAGAACCTATCAGAACACGCGGATGGACTCACTGGCATCATCTGTTTAATCCGAGGCAGTTGTTGGTGCATGGTTTAATCTTAGAAAAATATTTTGGTATAGAAAATTCATATAATGAAACTACTGTCGCAACTCTTTTGAATATTGGATCGTGTGCAAATTGGAATTCAAAATTATGCATTTGGAATAGTAATTTACAAAAAGGTGGCGGTATTGGGGTATCAGAACAAACATTTGCTAACCAAGCTCTGAATACCCAATATAATTATCCTGTACGCTCTGGTCATATTTTAGCTGGTTCATTTTTAAAGCAATTTAAATGTTTTTCAACATCCTCTTTTTTATTAGCAAAATCATCAGATGCAAAAGTGATTAAAGGTTCGAACGACTTATGGATAACAGACCCACCTTATGCCGATGCCATAAACTATCATGAACTAACCGACTTTTTTCTCGCTTGGTATGAAAAACATCTCCCAAAGGTATTTCCCGACTGGTACACGGACAC
>JAFCZU010000342.1 GCA_019314185.1 Deltaproteobacteria bacterium
CATTAACTGATCAATGCGGGAAAAGAGTTCGGCTTCAATAGCAGTAAAAATTGTGTCATCAATGCACACAAAAGGATCATCCTCATTTTTTATATTTTCTCTTTTTTGTTTAAGGCAGTTGGACAAAAATAATCGTCCCAAATTAGACGTATTAGTTATGCACGCAACGGGTTGATATAGACGAAGTACTTCTCAAGTTTAGGATTACGTGAGATACGCTTCTCATATTCCTGCAAGAAGTTCTTTTTTTCATCATGTCGACCGCAGCCTCCAATTGTCGTAGTATATGAAGTGTATCTAACCATATACTACGACAATATTTGGGGAAGCCAAGTCCAAGCACTTGAAAAAATAGATATTTTTTACAAGCAATGAGGCTCAGATCCTATACCGCGACACAGACGTCCATAGGATGGCATCGCGTCGGGCCTCACTCATCCTACTCAATAGCGGCGTCGCCCAAACACGAGGTAGTGAAAGGATCTGCAGTTTGGGATGATTATTTTTGTCAAAGTGCCTTAGATCTATCAGATGATGATATAGATGACAACTGGGAGATTTATAGATATAGATTTTTGGAAGGAGGGCTTCCATGAATGTTATGGAAAGAAAAAATACTGATTTAGTTAAAGAGTTTAACACGTATATTCGTGAGCATCCCGAGTTTGCGGATGGTATTCCAAATAACGCCATTGTAATTATGCAATTAGAGGGCGATGAGGAATTTAACAAGTGGAGCCTTACGTTGGCCAAAAGTCATGCTGAAACCGGCAGGCCTGTAATATGTGTTAGAATAAAAAAGATGAGACCTGTTCGTTCACGTATAGAGGAATTAGAACTTCAGCAGCAAGCAGCCTGAAAAGTATTATGAAACAGGCCTTGTGAAATTAATTATCTGAAAGTCTATATGCTGGTTGGTCTGATCAGGTCAAAAAGAAATAGCGCCTGACAACTGCCCCCTGTACCCTGTATCCTGCCCCCTTTTAACTGTCGAAAGATGTTTGTATGAAAAGTAAGATGATAAAGGTATTGATTGTTTTCGGGACGAGGCCGGAGGCAATAAAAATGGCGCCCCTTGTCAAACAGTTTCAAGCGGAAAACGGGCGGTTTAAGACAATTGTCTGCGTAACCGCGCAGCACAGGGAGATGCTGGATCAGGTGCTGAAATTGTTTGAGATTTATCCCCAATATGATCTTGATATAATGACTGCGAACCAGACACTTTCCGATTTAACAGCAAAACTTCTTCCTGAAATAATTGCGGCAATGGAAAAAGAAAAGCCTGATGTGATATTTGTGCAGGGCGATACTACTACAACATTTGTTTCTTCGCTTGCCGCATATTATTTGAAGATTCCGGTTGCCCATATCGAGGCAGGCTTGAGGACAAAAGATAAATTCAGTCCTTTTCCGGAAGAAATCAATCGTCGCCTTACAAGCGTTTTAGCTGATTATCATTTTACTCCCACGAAAGACGCTGAAAACAATCTGATTAAAGAAGGGGTTGCCGGCAGTAATATATATTTAACAGGTAATACAGTGATCGATGCTTTAAAATGGATCATTGACAAACAAAAAGAAAAATCTGTGCGCATGGAACTGGAAGAATATTTTAAGGCAAATTTCGGCATTTTGTTTTCTGATGATATCAGAACCATACTTGTTACCGGCCATAGACGCGAAAATTTTGGTGACGGTTTCAGGCGGATATGTTGCGCTCTATCTGACATTGCCGAATATAATAAAAATGTTCAATTAGTCTATCCGGTTCATTTAAACCCCAATGTTCAAAAACCGGTTTATTCTATTTTGGGAAATATTGACAATGTTTATCTGATACCCCCGCTTGATTATGCGCCTTTTGCCTTTTTGATGAACAAAAGTTATTTGATTCTTACCGATTCCGGCGGGATACAAGAGGAAGCTCCCTTGTTAGGAAAGCCTGTGCTGGTGTTGCGCGATACAACAGAAAGGACTGAAGGGATTGTGGCCGGCACCGCAAAACTTGTCGGCACGGATGCTGATATTATCAGGAAGGAAACGGAAAGATTGTTAACCGATCCAAACGCATATAGCCGCATGGCGCAGGCAATAAACCCATATGGCGACGGCGCTTCGAGTAAAAGTATTGTAGAGATTGTTAAAACGATATTCTAAAAACAGATAAGAGGATGTAAATATGACGGGTTATGAAAAAAGGGTTGAATGGGTTGAGGAATATCTGGATATTATCAATCTTGATGACGAATTAATACGATATTATAAAGACCGGAACATTTTGGTAACAGGCGGTGCAGGCGCTATTGGAAGCAATCTGATTATCGCGCTTTCAAAATTAACGGGTGATAAAGGTAAGGTTATTATACTGGATAATTTATCATCAATTAAAGAAAACAATTCATGGAACGTGACACCATTATCGAATATTATGTTTGTAGAGGGGGATGTCAGGAGCGATATAGATTTAAAAAGAGTTTTCAAGGAGGATATCAGCCTGGTTTTTCATTTGGCGGCTTTTTTTGCCAATCAGAATTCAATTGATTACCCCGAGATTTCAGCGGAAGTCGATATTACCGGGCAGATTAAATTACTTGAATATTCACGGCTGGCCGCAATTGAGAGGTTCGTTTATGCTTCCAGCGGCTGCGCTATTTACGGGTCATATCCTGAAATGCCTCTTAAAGAGGACTTTATATCAATGCATCTGACAACTCCGTATCAGATAAACAAAATGACCGGAGAGATGTACTGTAATTTTTATTCCCACCATTATGATATGCAAACCGTCAACTGCCGGTTCTTTAATTCATACGGCCCAGGAGAAGTTCCCGGCCAATACAGAAATGTGATACCAAATTTTATTTACTGGGCAATGAAAGGAATGTCTTTACCAATAACAGGGACTGGTGAAGAAACAAGGGATTTTACTTATGTCCTGGATCTTGTTCAGGGTCTTTTAAAGGCGGGCTATTATGAAGATGCGATTGGGGCAAATTTTAATCTGGCTTCGGGAACTGAAATCAGCATAATCGAAATGGCAAAGCTTGTAAATGAGGCAACAAAAAATAATGCGCCTCTGACTACAAAGCCAAGAAGAAAATGGGATACAAAACCAAGATTACTGGCATCCATAAAAAAGGCAAACAAGCTGATAGGTTATAAACCTATGGTCGATTTTAAGGATGGGTTCTTAAAAAACATTGAATGGTTCAAAGATAATTGGGATCTCATTGAAAAATTCGCGGATTTCCCGCCCGGGATGAGCAGCGCAGTGAGGACTACGGAGAAATAATTGCCTTAATAGATAATTCAAAAGAACTGGCGGAAAAGATTGGGGCTGTTTTGGATGACCCGAAAAAAGCGAAAGACATGGGGCACAACGGGAGGCGGTACTTTTTGGAGCGGTTTGAGAGGAAGAAGGTTACGAGGGAATGGGCAAAAACGCTGGATGAATTCCTTCGGAATGGATGAATTCCCTTGCGGGAACGGATGATTTGGATGGTTGGATCAATGAATCATTGCATGGCTGGATGTTTGGATGGATGGATGTTAAGAATTGGATGATTGGATGAATTCCCTTGCGGGAATGGATGATTTGGACGTTTGGGTGTTAAAAGCTGGATCTTAAAAGCTGGATGTTTGGATGGATGGGTAAAAGCTGATGAATGACGAAGTGTTGGAGAGGAATAGAAACTTAAACCGAGGTTTCAGAAAACTAGAGGTTTGGAGAGAAGCTGTAGAACTTTATGTTTTTGTAAAAGGGATCTTGGATAATATCAAGAGACTGTCATTTAAGGTTAAGGATCAAGTCGTAGATTCGGCGTTTTCGATTTCTTCGAATATAGCCGAAGGGTACTGCCGAAAATCGATCAAGGAATACATTCAGTTCATAAATATCGCATTGGGATCGACTGGAGAAAACTATTCGCAGTTCTATGCCTTGTTAAGATACTTTTGATGAATATGATAAACGACATTATAGCCTCGAAAATAAATTGATCAATTTAGCTAAATCTCTTTCGAAAAAATTGAAGGGTGGCGACGATTGGAATTCCGAGTATAAGATATGAAGGGAACCAGTGGGCTCGGGTTTCGGGTGATTGAAGCTGAAGGCTGAAAGCTCAAAAACTATTTAATCTTCAAGCTTCTCTTTTCGGATTCTGGTCTTGTTTCGATCAATGATTACAAGATTACCTAGGATATCTTCAGGTTTGATCTCTCGCATGGCGTCAAGAAATAGTCTGGTGGCCTCGGCGACTTTTAACCGATAAAGCTTAACTACAATGATTCCGTGGTGCTCCCCAGGGGGATAGAGCAAAATGTCGGAGAAATCTTTATCCATTGTGACCAATATACACCTTTCTTTCTAAATAAAAAAAAAAATATCAGGATCGGACAAGTTTTCCA
>JAFCZU010000343.1 GCA_019314185.1 Deltaproteobacteria bacterium
TCCAGTAGAGATCGAAGTCCCTGGCGAAAAATAAGGTGATCATCCGCCAAAAAAATTCTAATGGTCATATCCAGTTCCTTTGACCGGCGCCTCAATAACCACCCTGGTTCCATGCCCTGGTGTTGACTCAACGAAAAAGGCGCCATCCATATCAAAAACCCATTGCCGGATATTGACAAATCCAATGCCTGCTGTGCCCACAGGCATTTTGCGCACACTGTTTATATCAAATCCCATGCCGTCGTCATCCACAACAATTCTGAGCCTTGATTTCGCACCATGTATGACAAGCATCACTTCCTGTGCGCCTGCATGTTTGAGAATATTGTTAAGTATCTCTTTAACCGCCCTGAAAAGATATACAGAGGCAAGGCTGGATAACGTCCCTGGTTTGCCTGTCTTTATCACATTGATCTTGAGCCCTGTCTTTGATGCAAAGCTCTCCGCATACCATTCTATGGTCGGGATCAACCCAAGATCATCCAAAATGGGGGGATAGAGATCAAAAGTAAGGGTCCGTGTCTGCCCGATCATCCGGTCTATCATCTGAGCAATCTCTTTTATATCTATTAGTGATTCACCGGAATCGCTTGTTAAATTGCTATGGATTTCTTGAATTTTCATCTTTACAATAGTCAGAGCATGACCCATATTATCGTGAAGGTAATGAGCAATGCGCCGGCGCTCACACTCTTCCGCCAATACTATTTCATTCCTGATCTTCTGCTGGAAGGATTTCTTATCATTCTTTCTCTTTTTCCTTTCTTTTTTGCCAGCCTCTACGATCTCGGCAAATCGGAGCAAAGCGCCCGATTGATCGTGAAAAACAAGGCCAAAAGCCATGATAAGCTCTAAAAATGGGAGGTTGAGATTATAACCTCTATCTCGAAATTCTTCTGAAATGTTCTTCTTCTTTATCCTTTCCAGCAACCGGAAGTGCATATCTGCGACAAATTCCGTGGAAAGGTCATTTTGTATCATTTTTTTGCCAAGATCATACGATTGAAGAAGAAAGACCTCTTGGCCAGTGCGCAGATATCCCTCCAATATTTTTTCGTAAGCCGACATGTATTCATCACAATGCATGATGTGTCCACTTAACGCAACCGTGAAGGGTTACCTTCATCTTTTCCACATAATGATCGTTGCCGTGGTATTATTACCCGAAGACTGGATATCAAACTCATCCACCAGCTGCCGCGTACCAGGCAGACCTGCCCCAAGACCCTTAGAAGTAGTAAATCCCATGGTCATGGCCTTTTCGATATCATCAATTCCAGGTCCTTTGTCCAACGCAACAATTTTCAGCCCTTTCTTCTCACCCCTCTTCACTGCTTTGATTCTTATCTCACCTGCCCCGGCATACTGTAAAGCGTTGCGGGTCAGCTCCGATACAGCAGTTACCAGCCTGGTCTGATCTACAAGTCTAAACATCATATCAGCAGCCATACTCCTGACAAACTGTCTTACCAGGAGTATGTCCTCCTCACAGAGTATCGCCATTTTTTTAGTTTTCATTGATGCTTGATACTTTATTAAATTCAATAAGTTATATTTCCTTTGCTCCCGATTATAATCTATGTTGCACAAAGTGCTGGTTACAAAATATAAGCAAATGCTTTTGCTGTAAAAATGTTATTTTCAACCCTTACCGTCTTGATATTGCTAAAAATCAAAGGTGCAAAATTTGAGTGAAGTATATGTGAATAATTGCATTAAAACTTTATTTTTTATCATACTCATGAAATTATGAACATCATATAACATAGTTATTTTTCACATAAAAAATCATGATTTTCAACTTACAAAAATCCGCATTCATCTGTACCTGCCCCGTAGGTCAAATGATCGTACTGGGGTGAATCTGTGACCAAATAGTTAGAAATAACAAATCTTTCGATAAACGCTGAAGACGCACCAATATTGATGCAATTATTTGGGGAAGTTTTTTCGATTTTGAAAAGGTAAGGAGGTTAAGCCGGAACCGAAGCCTTATAAAGTGTGCCCTCACCTTTAATGCCGTATTTTTTGACAGAAGCAGGGATAACAGCAGATGCTCCCTTAACAAGAGCAACAGAAACATTTTTAACAATATCCTTTATTGTCGCCTCTCCATCAGAGCATAAACAAGGGGTCAAGTCTACGTTTGACCCATGTGAGCAATCTATTTTCTCTTATTTCAATATTTTTTCTGATTTTTTATCTTTATTCTTAAACTTCTACGCCCTCTTTAATATTAAATAATTAACAACATGGGTCAAACGTAAACTTGACCCCCATTTCCTCTTTTGTAAATAGCAATTAAACACAAAACCAGTAAAAAACTAAAAACGCCACGACCCTGCCCATCTGAGTGAATGGCGTTGTTAACCTCCGATTATTTCGTTTAATCCCTCTATTATCAGATTTATTTCTTCGGGTTTAGCTATACCAATTTTTTTTCGAAGACGTTTTACCGATAAGGTGCGAATTTGACTGATTTTAGCCCAGGAACGTTTTGGAAGATTTGATTCTTGCAACTCAAGAGTAAGGGGAAATCCAGCTTTTTGTGGTTGGCTCGTAATGGCGACGACGATTACTGTCCCCGACCGTTTGTTAAAAACTTCATGACTTAAAATCAAGACAGGCCGCTTACCGGATTGCTCATGCCCAATCGTTGGATTGAGATCAGCCCAAATAATGTCACCCCTTAGTATTCTGGCCATTCATCCATCTCCCCAGAAAAGCCTTCTTCAGCCATTTCTTGTTCAAATTTTGGATCTAATTTTGCACATTCCTGTGCTAATCGACTTCTTTCAATCCGTGCCAGTTTTTCTGCAACTGCTTCTTGAATAGCCCTGCTGCGGTTTGTAAACCTTTGTGACTTGACCAAAGAATCTAAACGATACAATAAGTTTTGATCAATTGTGATTGCAATTTTTGATACTGCCATAATTTCACCTCCGATATTACATTATGTCATACCAAAGATAATTACAAAAATAAAGTCAATTTCAGGGGGGAGGTTAACACCAGCATAACCGGCGTTTTTCGCAGAGCGTAGCGGCGCGGAAAACGTCCGCGGGCTGAGGGGGACATTATGTTGCGAGTTTAATTATGTTGTGAGAATTTAATTCCCCCCCATTTAATTCCTCTTATCTTATTCCAAAATAAAAGTAAAAAATCCATCTAATTTTTTTATTCATTTAATTTCCCAAAAGAAGCTTGAAAAGCATATCCATTTTGTTCATCTGATTCAATCAAATCCTTCTTTTTTTCAATTTTATTTTACCCTGACAATTAATTTGCTGATTAGGAGCATACTGCTGCCAATCAGCATTTTATTTTTAAGATCAAATAATGCATAAAATCGTTTTCTCTTGTTAAAGGGAAGGAGAGGAAACGATGCAAAAAGCAAAACCGAGAAAGCGGCCATGCAGAGTCTGCCGAAGATGGTTTTTGCCGGATGGGTCAAAGGGGGGACGGGGTTGAGATTAGGCGTTTCTTTTTAAATTTGTTTATGGTAATGAAGTCACATGCCACGTCAAGCAAGAATAGATGCTCCGGGTGCCTTGCATCATATTATGAAATGGGGTCAAGTCTACGCTTGACCCTTGTTGTTAATTAATCAAGATTCAAGGAAGCATAGAAGTTTAAGAATAAAGATAAAAAATCAGAAGAGATATTGAAATAAGAGAAAATAGATTGCTCATGGGTCAAAGGCAGACTTGACTCCTTATTTTTAAAGTATGAGGCATTATGAGGTTTGAAAAATATCATATTACAGATGAAATAAAAAAAAATCTGTTCAAGCTCGGCTTTAAGCGGCCGACGGATATCCAGTACAAATCCATCCCGTCGATCATGAAAGGGGAAGACGTTCTTGCCATCGCCCAGACCGGGACAGGGAAAACAGCTGCGTTTGCAATCCCCGTAATTAATAAAATCCATTCAAAT
>JAFCZU010000344.1 GCA_019314185.1 Deltaproteobacteria bacterium
GCTATCCTCATAATTTTATTGTGGTTGATAAAAATTTTGATAGTTATGACCATTCCTTCAATTTTACAAGTGTTTCATGCTTTGTTGTGCCCGCAGGGCATGGGGGTTAGTTAACAGATAGTTAGCAATTCTGCGTTGGGTATGAGGAGGAAGAGCGATCTCAGGTTCTTCCATTGCAAATATTACATTTTCTTTTTTTATCTCTGCGATAAAAGATAGTAATGCGAGTACTAAAATATTGAGGGTTCCCGTTCCAACCTGTTGAAAAGGAACTGGTACTTGGTCTGCTGAAACTGATAGAAAAAACGACAGTGTCTTTCTGAGATGTTCGCGCGTCAGCTTGCTTACGTACAATTTTGTAGGACGTTCCCTACCGTCAATTGAAATATATTCACCCAACCTGTTTTCAATATCTTTAAGAATTGATATGAGATCTGTGGCTCCTTCATCAATGGGGGGTTCCATTGAATGTAACCTCTGAAGAGTCTCCTCCCATAGTCCTGCGCGAGCCTCTTTCATTCTTAAAATGATATCTAATAAAGAACCTCGTTCTAAACTGAGGGCTCTTGTGCCGGTCCTTAAAGCCCTTAAATATAGAAAGCCAAATATTCTTTTAACAGTCTTGCTGATTCTTGTTAATTCACCTTCAACCGCATCTGGGCTATGTGCAAAAAAAGTACCTGCCTCAAACTCATCTTCTTCAGAGTTGTAGTTTGCTATCATTTTTATGCGCAAGCAAGGCATACAATTATCATCTACGGCATCTATTTCTCCTTCACCAATCACACGACGTTCGGTTTTATGCCAAAACTCTATATGATTACCACAGCGTAAAGTAGCCTCATCAGAGAGTTCAGTTAGCATTATTTCTATCGTTATTGGTATAGCCTTATCATCATCAATATAGACCGCATTATAAAAATCGAACTCCTCGACAGCAGGAAAACGATTGAGTCTATCTGGCCCTAAAACCAAATCCAATGCATCGAATATTGTCGATTTCCCGACATTATTACCACCGACTATCAGCGAATGGTCTTTAAAATGCAGGTCGGCTTTTTTAATTCCCCGAAAATTATTAATTTTGAGACGAGTTACTTTCATTTGTTCACCTCAAACGCTTTTTACAAATTATGGGTTAAAGAACCCATCGGCCACGCTGCTCCTGCCATTATTGTAAAGAGGTATTTAATCATTTCACCGGGAGAGAGCAGCTTTCCGGAAAATGCTTGCGCACCTGCTTACTGCCGACATATCTGGACAGTAACTTATAGTTGTTCTGTTCAAAACGGATCCGGCCCGCTATTATTGCGGGATGAATCTTTAATTTCTCGGACAGGGCATATACCTTTGCGGCTGTTGCCTTGCCTTCAATCGGCTTATTATCCCATACTTTCTTAGGGATTAGTCCATGACGAGTCATTTTATCGGCTTCGTTCTCGATTTCATCTTCGGCTTCGGCGTCATGCCTTCTCAAATCCAGGTCATCGACGATGATTCGTTTGGATACGGACAGATGTTTTGAAACATGTGCCCGTTCATGCAGCAGGCAAAACCAGAAATTATCGATTCTGTCATGGCGAAGGGTCAGGCCGATGACCGGCGTTCCGTCCGGCAATAACATTGCAGCCCCGTCCAGATATGTTTTGGGAAGGTGGGGAGCCACAATTAGATGAATGCCCTGTTTTTCCAGATACTCTCTGGCCAACAAAGGACCATTTTCAAAATAACTCAGCCGTGCGACTTCCTGTAGCACACTCTGTTTGAGCGATCCCTTAACATATTTGTTTTTTAAAGGATTTTTCCGGGCAAGGGTCAGCACGCGAATACACCAGGCTGTCAGAGCATACGGGTCCATTTTCGAATTATAGCGAGCACCTTTCCCTTGGCGGAAAAAGGCCAATGAGACCATCTCCGGCCCTCCAGCCTGTGCGATGAACCAGCGCATCAGTTCCTCGGCCTTCTCCTTTGCGTCATCCACTTTAGGAATCCAGCAGCGCTTTGCCATTTCAACCACGGGGAATCTATGCCATTCCAGCTCCTGCATCTCGTTCGGAAAACCGGCGCCCGGTTCCTTCAGCAGCACTTCGGCAGATATGCCCAAATTTTTATTGATAGACCTCATCATGGCCAAAGTAAGCGGGCGTTTTCCGTTCAAGACCTCGGATACCTTGCTCTTGGGTCCGATGTAAGGAACCATGTCTTTTCGGGTCAGCCCGAGCTGATCCATTCGGAATTTGATCGCTTCGACAGGATCCGGATGGTTGATCGGGTAATGTTGGTCCTCGTACATCTCTACAAGAGCGGTCAGCAATTCCAGCTCATCCATTTCGGCAGTGCCGGGTTCGGCATCCATAAGCTGCTCAACGCGAAATAACGCCTTTTCGTAATCTTTTTCATTTTTTATCAGGCGGTTAATCATTTTAGATCACCTCCGCATCGATTTTGTCATACTCCTGGTGCGTCCCGATAAAACGCACAAACACGGTTTTTGAATCATAGTTGATTCTGACCACCAGCCGATATTTATTGCCTGCTATATTGAATACAACCCGGTTGTCCTTTAGAATGCTGGCAGATCGGTATTGATTCTTTATATCCGCCGGAGAAGCCCACTGCGCATGATTCGCTTCGTAGTACCATGCGTCAAGCGGCCCCCTGGCATCCTGACGGCCCGGCTGCTCGTAAAATTCGACCAGTTTTTTTCGGCTGATTACATGCATATTTTAATTGCTTCCTGGCGATATGTCAACTATAAAGTTCCTATTTTGGGAACGTTCTTATTGAAACCAAGAAATACATGAATGACACAAATATCCCCCTTAATTTTTACTCGTGTGTTTCGTGGTCGCAAAACGTCTTTCAAATTCCGCCCAGACTATTTCATAATCTTCTTCACGGTTGCATTTGTCAAACGGAGCTTCATAAACAATGGTTCGTTCTCTTGGGCCGCCTGGCAGGGTGTCATCGGTTATGGTACGTTCTACTGTGCCGGATTTCATGTCTTTGATTTCGTTCCATTCGGGGCGAGAGAAGCCGACTCCGGTTAAGCCCTTGTTGCAGGTGAACACAATGCGGCCTTTTTGGTCGTACCATGTATCTGATTCATACTGGCGAAGTACTGGAAACTGCACTTGATAGATGGTTTTTAGTTCGTCGAGGGTGAGGCCGAGAGCCATTGACGCGAGGACATCTATTTCAACGAGGGCCTGACGGCGTTCGTAGTCGGTTCGCAGTGCAACGTTGCGGTTCCATTTTGGGGTGAGGTTTTTGAAATAGTCTTTTGAAAGTCGGGGGTCGGGCTTGGTCCAGTGTTCAGCCATAAAGGATTTATTCCAAAATTTAGACCAAAGATCAGTATAATGATTTGATAGAGACACCAAAGCCAATACTCGAAAAGACATTTCTGCAACATATTTGTCGTTCTCTCCAAAACATGGCAATTGGTTGATCATAGACATATTAGCATGAGCAGACCCCGTAGTTTTTATCCAAAAATCCGTAGGCAACGATAAAGCTGTACTTGAAAATGAGACTAATTTTTTTATACTTTTAAAACAGATAGTAATGCATGTGTGAATATGAGAATGCCCAAATGGGACAATTGTTGAAACCAAAGTTCGTTCAGCAGATGTTCCAATCATTTCACGATTTATAAAGCGATAAAACTGAGTTACTGCTTTCTTTTCACCCCAAGACACATGAGGAGTTCGTCTATCATGTTCTTCTGCATTACAATTTGGGACATAATTTGTACGTGCTAGATAGTCACCTGGAAGCTCAGAAAGATCGAGAGTGTCATAATGAGAATTCAATAAACATACTGTACGAGGAGATTTATAAAATGGATTTCCCACAAAAAAATGCGGCCCAGACAACACCCACTGGCCTGTATTTTCAGGAAAGCAAGTCTCTCTTCGAATAGTA
>JAFCZU010000345.1 GCA_019314185.1 Deltaproteobacteria bacterium
ATAAAGGCTTCGCAAAAATCCTCGACATATCCGCGGGTATGCCTGCGGTTTTTGCAAATCCTTATGCATCAAGATCTCAGCACATATCTTCGCAAAAAATCGCTCAACTCAGGTGTTAAAAAAGTACTTGGACGAGTTGCAGAATTGTTGGACTTAAAACCTGAGCGGGTATTGGCCGTTGGGAAATATAAAAAGACGGTTGCGGCTTGCAGTCTGCTCTGTTTTTGGGCAACGAGTGAGTTGGGAATAGGGCAAAAGCTGAAGATTTCGCAACCCGCAGTCAGTTTAGCGGTTAAACGCTTAAGAGCAATTGGTTATACGCCTCAATTACTCGTTAAAAGTTAACAGTAACTTATAAACTAATGTCCGTCCCGACGAAGCGTCCGTCCCGACGAAGTCACCCCCCAATTGGAGAAAGAGAACTGAAAGAATGACTATTGACCAACAAAGTCTTTATGAGCTTACCCCAAACGAATTTGAAAAGCTTTGCGGGGAAATATTGAAAGCTCAAGGTTTCGACCGTATTGAGCTGGTCGGCGGCCCACGCGACCAAGGGGTTGACATAGTAGGAGAGACAGAAGGTCGGAACGTTGTCGTTCAAGTGAAACACACGAAAGATTTATCCATACAAATGGTTCTCAGAATCATCGACCAAGTTCAAGCAAGCTCCTATCAGTCAAAAGAGCTTTTAATTATGACCTCTGCTGCTCTTGTTCCATCACATAAATATTTGCTTCAGAAATTGTCGAATACAATGACTATTGAAGTCATGGGACAGCACGAAATTCTAAAGGTATTAAATGAGCATCCAGAGATTCAACGTTCACAAATGGCTACAGCTCAACAGCGAACGATCCGACAACGTCGGGAGTTAGTTTTAGGTTTTGCTGGGGCATTCGCGTCTATCATAGCATTGATAATTTCTGGTATATCATTTTTTGCTCAACCGGAGAAACCTCTGCTACAAGAACGAATTGAAACCGTCGAGCTCGCTATTGGAAACTTGAAAGACCTTGAAAAACAATTGACTATCATCAAAGAAGATATGGTTGAAACAGAAAAGGTAACCAAAGCCATAGAACAAGAGTATGCTAAGGCCAAGGAACTTGAAAAGCTAACCGAAGAACAGTATGAAGTTGTCAAAAAAGCACTGCGAAGCAAATCATGGCTTAGAACTATCTTTGACTATTTGCTTGGCTCTATTCTTGGTATAGCTGCGTCATTGATTGCGAGTGTCATTTATTCAAAAAATCGACAGCACAGAGCACTACACAAATCGGAATAAAAATGCATAACAACCGCTTGCACAACCGACCGGGCTACTGTGGCACTTTTTCAAATTTATTAACGTCCGTAGCTATGCCACGCCCGGCGGGTGAAGCATAGCGTTCGGGTGAACAGAGCACAAAAAAGCGACATCAATCTGTAAAATAAATTATTTTCTGGACCAAGCGATTATGCCAGACTACACCTTCCAAACGCTTTCACCGATAGATTTCGAAAACCTCGTTAGAGACCTGCTTCAATCGGAACTCTCGATTCGTCTGGAGAGTTTCAAGGCTGGTAGGGATCTCGGAATAGACCTTCGGCATTCTAAATCAGAGGCCTCAGATCTTATAGTTCAAGCCAAACATTATGCAGAAACCGGTTTTCGAGGGCTTTTGTCGCACTTGAGATTAAAGGAAAAACTAAAAATCGATAGGCTTCAACCAGTTCGATATATGCTTGCTACGTCCGTGCCGCTTTCGCCGACTAACAAGGACCAAATAATTCAAGCCCTTTTTCCTCATATTAAAAGACCGGATGATATTTATGGCAAAGAAGACCTAAACAACCTTCTTGGACTGTTTCCAGCTATTGAAAGGCAACACTTCAAACTGTGGCTTTCAAGTACAACGGTTCTAGAAGAAATATTACATAGTAAAATTTTGAATCAGACAAGAATTACCTTGCAGGATATTAGCGATAAAGCTCGTGTATATGTGGCCAATCAGAGCTTCAACAATGCCTTAACAATATTAAAGGAACACAACTATGTGATTATTGCTGGCATCCCTGGAATAGGTAAAACGACCCTTGCAAAGATGCTGGTGCTCCACTTCCTGAAATCAAATTACGATTTTATTGACGTTTCGTATGATGTTAGCGAAGCTTATAGCATGCCAGATCGCAAAGGGCCAAAAGTTTATCTCTACGACGACTTTCTTGGCCGCACCTCAATTGAAGAGAAGCTTAGAAAAAATGAAGATCACAGACTCTTAGATTTCATATCATCAGTGAGAAAAACCAAATCTGCAAAGCTAATTTTAACCACAAGAGAGTATATACTTCGTCAAGCTCAAACAACATATGAAATGCTAAATAGTCCTATTTTTGAAAAACCACAGTGTATTGTCGATTTATCTCAATACACAAGGCCTATCCGTGCACAGATTCTATATAATCACTTGTATTTCTCTCAACTGCCCAAGGAACATATAGAAGAAATCGTTAACCAGGCAACCTACTATAAGATTATAGACCACCCAAACTACAGCCCGCGGATAATCGAATATATGACAGATCCTATGTGGATAGGGGCCAACGAATCGAGCAGCTATCCAGCTGTTTTTCTGCGCAATTTGCAGGAACCGTTCCTTATTTGGGAGCAAGCGTTCAACAATCAAATAACCAATACAGCCCGCGAGACGCTTTTGGTCCTGGGGACCTTGCCTCGCGAGATTTTCGTCGAAGATTTGGAATGTGCAGCTGCCCGCTTATTGTCGATACGTGGATTTGATACCTCCGAACGTCAACTTCGTCGTGCTTTGTCAGAATTACAGGGCAACTTCGTAGTTTTGCGGCGGGATAGAGGAAACGACATCATCTCATTCCACAACCCTTCAGTTCAAGACTTCATTGAGAGCTATCTCGACAAAAACCCATGCATATACGAAGCTCTTCTTCAGTCAGCATGCTTTTATGAACAAGTTCAATGGCTATGCGAGAGAGCTAAAAAGAAAGGATGCATTCAACAGTTACAGAACGCCTTGCTATGCGGATTTAAATCAACTTTATCGGCGAAGCCATGCGCTCTAATAAAGTATTCCACCGATCGGGGCCGTTCGACTTATAAGGACAGATGGTCCATTAGGTCTGGGGTAAGGTTAGGGTTCATGGCCTCACTTATAGCGGGCGATGATTTCTCATTCTTAAAGGATTTTTTCCGAGAATGCCTTAAGGGTCTGACTAAGGAAATGCTGGACTTGAAGCTTTCTAATTACGACCTGCTGGGTTTGTCAAAAAAAATCGCCGAACTGAATTGTATCAGTGACCTTAAAAGTGATTTTTTTACTGTAGCCAAGGAGTCTCTTTTTAAAAACGCGTTTTGGGTCTCGGATGCATCTTGTATTGCAGACCTTCTTGAACTCCGCCCACAAATATTTTTACAGGAAGACCGTGAGCGTATTGCCGAAACGGTTCGTGATATCGTAGATGATCACCTTAACGATGATGATGCCCAACTTCTCAGCGATGAGCTGTCAAGCTTGGAAGAAATGGAAGGAAAATTCAAGTTCGGCCTTCAGGAGCAGATTGAGAGTGTTCAAGACATGTTATCTGTCGCAGAGGAAAATTCTCCTCAAGAGGATGATTACGATGACGACAGATACCAGGGGCACAGGGGCAATCAATCGATCGGAAATGATGCTTTGGCTGATATGTTCTCGACCCTGATCCGCTGATTGACGTCCTGTAATTGGCCTATATGTAATCGGGTGTCCTGTACTGTGTCGAATATGTCTCGAGAGGAACAGCGAACAAGTTAGTCCTCATCATTTTTTTACGCTCAACCGGCTTCTTCGCGCCTCTATTTTTCGGCAAGCCTATGTTTCCAATACGATGGCTCCCTGCTGCAGTGCATGACGGCCAGTATCAGAATATA
>JAFCZU010000346.1 GCA_019314185.1 Deltaproteobacteria bacterium
CGGCAAAACTTAGTGGAATTAAGAAATAACTGCCGGAAGAGCTCTAAATAATGACAAAGAAGGCGAATGCAGCAATTATTCCTAATGTAGATAGATGTTTCTGCAAGAGGCTCACTAATGATTGGTATTCTTTGCTTTCAACTCTTGAAGAGATAGCCTCATCTTGAAGGTCGAGGCGCGCCATAATTTCTATTATTGTTTGTTCTTTTTCTTTTAATTCATCTTGGAGCATCCGAACCCAGTGTTTAAAAAACCGATTGACCTTTTCCTGCTCCCCCTCCGACCAAGCTCCAGCTACCGCAGACAACACCCCACCCGCAAAAGGGACGGCACCACCGATAGCTTGCAAAGCACCTCGTGAGATTCTTGCGACCTTCCCACTCTTAGGTAATTTGTTGTCAACTATTTTTTCAATTTCATCGCTCATAGCCTGTTCCTTATTTCCCTAACACCTGCCTCAGGGGCCGAGCGCAGCGAGGTCCCTTGCAGGCAAATGTTCGGTATCATATTGGCCTTAAAACGAGATGATTTACCATTTCATCGGAATCATTGCTCCATGAACCATCCCATGATATTTCAATTTTTAAAACATTTGATTCGGTCTCGTCAGATAGTGCTAATAAATCGACAATAATCTTCTCTCCTGCTTTAACTGTACCATCGAAAGATATACTTTGATAAAGTGTGCTCAATTTAAATGGTTCATTTTGTCTGAGATATCCAAGGTCACAGCTTGATTCAGCGCCTATGGTTTGAAACTGTGGATTAGATCCTTGGTATTGCCACGCCAATTGAATTCGGCCAGAAAGTGGAGAAAGGCACATTGTACCATCTGCTTTGGGACGATATATGTTTTTAATAACCACCCGTACATTATGTGCTGGTGCTGCATGCCTTTCGTTAAAAACTCTTAAATGAAAATACCGTGAAATAACTCCATCACTGAATTCACTCTTGTTCCCTTTTTGATCTTTCAAGGCTATTTTGAGCTTTGGGCCTAGCCAGCGTCCCTTGATTATATGCCCCCACAGAGCAATGATCGCGAGTAATAATGTTCCAACAACCATTGCCCATTGGCAAACCATATACCAAAAGAATTGAGATTCGCTCATAATTATCCTCTTTCAAACCGAACGTAGCCTTCACCTACGGGGTGAAGCGCCAGCGGAACCCCCGTTAGGTGCAAGGCATTGTTCGGCCTCCCGGATCTGAAGCTACTCGCTTTGCACCATTCTGAATACACCTTCGCTACCGGTACCAGCCCAGATGATCCTCGGGTTCTTCGGATCCACTGCTATGGAGTAGACTTGCAGGTCTTTCAGCCCGTCATTGATCGGCGTCCACGTGTTTCCACCGTCGGTGGTGCGAAGGACTCCTCCCCCTGAGGATTCACCGGCATACATCCTGCTCGGGTTCTTTGGATCGATAGCGCAGGCCCAGAAATCAGAATGCTCAGCGTCGGGTGTAGTGTTCTTCCAGGTCTTCCCTCCGTCCTCGCTTTTCAGCACGCCACCTCTGTCTTTACCCAACTTCCGCGTTGCAGCGATGATTACTTCAGATTTCGTAGGGTCAATCGACAATGATGGAGCGGCGGCGTCCAACAGTTTTGCCCAGGAGTTACCAGCATCGGTGCTCTTGTACACAGACCCGTAGGCTCCTACGTACATTGTGGATGTATTCTTTGGATCAATCAAAAGGCAATAAACAGACCGCAAGCCTGTTCCAACACTCGTCCATGTCTCGCCGCAATTCTCGCTCCTGTAATACCCTGCCGCGCCACCTGCCGCGAACACGGTGTCCGGATTCTTTGGGTCGATTACAATAGTGTCAATTGGTGGACGGTTGAAGACCTGCTTCCAACTGTTGCCGGAGTCCACGCTCTTGAATATCCCCGCCATTCCCACAAGGAATGTAGAACTGCTGGTTGGGTGAATGGCAAAGGACGTCACCTCGCTGGCACCCATGCCCATACTTCGGTCCATGGGTGACACGGCAACCGTATATTGCGCAGCGATGGGAACGTTCCCAGCGCTGGACCAATCATCTGCACGATTTAGAATCCTGATGAGTCCGCCGAATCTAGCCCCAGCATAGACGACCGATGAATCGTGAGGGTTCACAGTGAGAAAGGTGATCCGTCCGAGTCGTCCGTCGCGATACGCTTTGTTCACCCAGACGTTCTTTGGGCTCGTATCATTGGCCTCGGTTCTCGATGTAGGCCGGAGCCGCGTGGATCGAGGTTCCTCTCCTTTTTCCGATCCCGCCGCGCCCTCTTTGCGCTCGAACTTCGGCGGTTCGGGTTTGTTATCGCAGCCCATGACAAACAGTACAACAACGCAAGCCAAAACTTGCGCGACGAATCTGATCCGTTTTTTTCTCATTTGTCGAACCTCCTTGAGAGTCTTTTTGTGCATAAATAGTGTTGTCTGTTAGGCCCGGCGTCATAACACCCATTGATGGCCGCTATGACAGATTAACACGGAACGGAAACTTGTTTTCTGCGCAGTTTTCGTTTCCTATAGATGGCCATTGCCAACAAGATCAAGAAGAGCATACCTACAAAAAGCTCCAGCAGGTATTGTTTTGTGCTCCAGTAAGCCGTGTACTTGCCATCGTCGTCTACGAAGTATACACGACCAGATGTCGCGTGAACGACTATTGGGCGAAGCGACATCCTCATCGGAAGCCGCCAGCACGGCCCCGGCACGTCGATATCCTGCCCATCATAGAGACGTACAGCGCTTGCCGATACCATGCGTTTGCCGGGGACTTCGAATTCTGCCTCCGCTTCCACTGCATGCGTGATGGCTTCTTGGGCATCAAGACCGAACTCCATTGGTGTCAATCTGTCGTAGAACGAATTTGTGGGGTGAGTAGTGCAATAAATCGCGACGTCACCAAAACGATTCCAGCGTTCAATGACCGTGCTTTCGGATAGGTGATCCGTTGGCCTAGCGCACGCCCTTGTCAAAGAGATAACGAACTCGTTAGGGCCTTCGTTGATCTCTGCAAAAGAATGCCTGGGGCCCTTGCCCATTGATTTCACGATCACGCGTCCCTTGTCGTCATATTGATGAACGGCTGAGCCGTCATCGTCCATACCGTGTATACCAAGTGCTTGGGGGGGAGTATTGTAACTCACATACGTCGCGAAGCCACCATCCCGTGTGCCTTTAAGGAGTGTAGCCTGCGGTAAAATAGGGAGATCCGGCATGCGGTTGTCAAGGACACGATACTCAACCAGATGGCTACTGTCTGGACTGCGAAACACAAAAACCCATTCACAGAACTGAAGGAAGATGACGTCGGGTTTGTGCACACATGTGTAGTAAGAGCCGATGGCCTCAAGTAGCTGCAACTGATCTTGATCGTCGGCATGCCTCTTGACGTGGTCGTAGCCCTCTGCCGCAGAGAGGTGTGGACCGAGAAGGCCAAGGTGCAAGCGCGGTGCCTTCATGTCAATCCAATGACCAATGGCAAGCATCAACACCACAAGTGCGATTATGCACCAGCTTAGCCGTTGGACCGTGGGGCTCGTGTCGTTTCGAGCGGCAAGGAAAAGGCCCAGCGCAACGGAACTTATACCTGCGCTGATGAGAATCCAGTTCATTTTGCTGTCTCCCTATCCCCCATGCCGAACATATAGTAGACTGCCGAATAGTCGTCTTATAATACGGCTAATCTACGTACGAAATTGTTTTATACGGCTGTTTGGTCGTATAAAATGATCTATTTGTGAATTAGACGTCTTTTTTGCTCGATAAAAATTTTGATTTTAGTATTATATCAGTGCTTGAACAAATGATCATACAAGGTGAATTTTCGCCAAAATGGTTGTCATTATTAACTTTCATGTGAGATGAAGTCAACGAAATTATTATTCAGAAAACAATAAGGGGGGAATGCTGAATCGTGAAATATTATTCGGAAAACAACAAGGGGGGAATGCTGAATCGTGAAAAATTCATGGAAATCTTATGCAAAGTCGAAGTTGGATAAGGAATAGACGTGGTTTCGTTCGGGTGCGAAATTTTGAGCAAGTTAACATTTTTGTAGTTTATTAGGTAGCAATTTAACAGAAATGTAATTTTGTTATTTGCTTTTTTCTCTTGATAAACAAATTATATTGAAATATTAGTATAGTCTTTCAGATAAATAATTTCACTGCGTTATCAGTCGTCGATGTATAACTAATACGCCTTCCTCCTTCTGGCCTTGTAAAATTAATTATCTGAAAGTCTATAGATTAAATTCCTATTTTTTTTCTTGGCATATCTATTGCTTTATAGACTATTGCCCTATTGCCCTATTGCCTGTTGCCCTATCGCTCTTATATTAGACTACTCAACTTAGCGCCCTTCGGGCGAGCTTTTGAGCTGTTAAGCTGTTGAGCTTACCGGCTAAGAGCTACGAACCATTATTGCAGGCTGATAGTCTCTAACCTATTAATAAAATAGCCCAAAAAATGGAAATATACTATAAACTTATGACTCACGAGCTCTGTATATAGGGAGAAAATAATGTGCCGTTTATTTGCGTTAACCAGCGATAAGCCCTTGTCTCCAATGAAAGCAATAGAGGCTCTGGATGTTATGCGTGAAGGGCATGACGGTTCTGGTGTAGGCCTTTTTTTGCGTGACCTGGGAGGGCCTTTTGAAAACATGAAGGATGCCCCTATTCTGTCAGGTGTTTTCAGCGAAAAAGGGTTAAGGCGTCTGGACACATTTATGATGGAAATCGGTTTTATGACCAAATACAAGTTG
>JAFCZU010000347.1 GCA_019314185.1 Deltaproteobacteria bacterium
AAAAAATCTACAATAGAACGCACGAAAATTTTCTCTGTGATCTCCGTGTGCTCTGTGGTGAAGATTTAACTACACAGACCCGATTCCCATGCCTTGGCATGTTTAAGAAAGATATACCATGCTGAATTCATGGCAATAACAAGACCGGGGATGCCATCTAAAAAACCGAGTTTCCACACATAACATTCTGCAAATTTGCCAAGAGCATGAACTGCGCCCGCAAAGACAAACCATCCGCCTGCCGGGCCATGCTCAGCAGCGTAAACATCTGAAAATTTATTTATGGTTACCACATGATCTGAAATTCCGCGGTAAACATGGTGGAGAATAGACTTTGAGAGTTGTTCTGTCTTTCCATCAACTACAAGCTGTTCGTGCAATACACCTTTCCATGCTCCCTTTCCTCTTCGGACAAGACGCACTTTCCGGTCAGGGTACCATCCGCCGTGCTTTATCCATCTGCCAAGATATCTCGATAGCCTCGGCATGGAAAAGGCTGATATATCTGAACCGGCATTATTGATAACATACTGTATCTCTTCTGCAAGAGAGTCTGATATTTCCTCATCTGCATCAAGATTAAGTATCCATTCCGACGCAGTATGCTCCATCGCAAACTGCTTTTGCGCTGCATATCCTTGCCATTCATTAAAAATCACCTTTGCCCCGAACTGCTTGCATAGATCCTGAGTACCATCACTACTTCCTGAATCAACAACAATTACCTCATCCGCAAATTCCACGCTCTTGAGCAGACTACCGATCCGATCCGCCTCGTTTTTTGCTATAACCGCTATGCTTATCTTTTTCATAGTAATAATTCAATATATAGTCGAGTACTCAACTATCCCCTAAGTCTTTTTTCAATAAAAGCATTAAACGCTTCGTCATCATCACCAAAGGAGACTTCGATATTTACGACGACAAGGTCAACCGGCCATGTTATCCTGTGAGCAATCCTGACATAATCTTTTTCGGTTGTGATAAGGAAATCGGCTTTTGACTCAAGGTATGTTTTGTATATTGTATTTAGCTCTATATCCGAATAATTATGGTGGTCTGGAAATTCCAGAAAATCTATTAAATCACACTTAAGGTTCTCGAGAGTGAGCCGGAAATCACTATTTCCGGCCAGCCCGGAAAAGGCAAACACTTTTTGCTCTTTCAAGCATTCCGGATCACATGGTAATATGTTCTGTAAGCTTCTATCAATTGATCTTTTTTTTTCTTTTGCTGCCTTATACACGTTTGGAATGTGATATGACCTGAAAACAGGTTTCCCGTGTGTTAACTTTCTAAGTTTATTTGTAAATGTTGAAATTATGGTATCGCCGGCATAATCAGATCTTGTTATAATAAACGCATCCCCGCGCGACAGAGCTGAAACAGGCTCTCTTAATGTACCCCTTGGCAACAGATGGTTGTTGCCAAAAGGATGCCTGCAATCTAAAAGCACGAGGTCAATATCTCTTTTCAACCTTAAGTGCTGAAATGCATCATCAAGCACAATAACATCAGGATCAAACTCCTGTATTGTTAGACAGCCTGCCTCAAACCGGTTCTGCCCGACAACAACCGGGATATCTTTTAATGTTGAAGCTATCATAAACGGTTCGTCGCCGGCTTTATCAGGCCCCATTAATATTGTCTTCCCGTTACTTACAATTCCCCCGGTTTTTTCAGCGCGCCCCTTATATCCCCTGCTGATAACCGCCACTTTATAACCAAGGCGCTTAACTATTTCCGCCACCTTGATAGTCATCGGAGTTTTTCCTGTGCCGCCGACGGTTATATTTCCTATGGATATTATCTTACAGGACAGGTTTTTTGATCTTAAAATCCCTTTCTTATAACACCTTTCTCTTAATCTGACTGCACAGCCATAACAAAGCGACAGCACAAACAGTAATGACCCGACAGAAAAAAAGCTTGTTTTTTCACTGCCCGTCATAATTGTTTCTATCTTTGTTCTGATCTTGTCTATCACCTGATTATCCACTCAACCGCATTCAAAGTCTTTTCAACAGCTCCTTTGTTTGCATTAAATACTTTCAGCGCTCTGTTCCCCATCTCTCCGGCTTTCCGATCATCAGTCAGCAGCTTTGATATAACGGTATATATGCTTTCAGCGTCTTCCACACAAACAGCCCCGCCTGATTCTACAAGCAAATGTGCAATATCTCTAAAATCACTCATATCATGACCAAACATAACCGGTTTTGAATATGCGGCAGGTTCAAGCGGATTATGCCCTCCGCTCTTAACAAGACTCCCCCCGATAAAGGCTATATCCGCCAAAGCATAAAGTCTTCTTAAAACCCCGATTTTATCAACAATTATCGCATCAATTTCTGCCTTCGGCCCTGCATCCGATCCGATGTTTTCAATATCTGACATGATAACAGCAAAAAGACCCGCGCTTTTGCAAATTCTACATACAGATCCTGCGCGTTTCGGGTTTCTCGGAGCAATAATAAGGAAAAGGCCTGGAAACCTCTTTTTTACTCTTGCGACAGCATCGCAAATGATCTCCTCCTCTCCCTTGTGTGTACTGCCTGCTAATAAAATCTTCTGGTGTGGCTTTATATGCATAATCCGTTTAAATTTTTCTATTTCCGTTTCCGGTATTAAATCGTGTTTCTGGTCAAATTTTATATTTCCTGTTATTATGATTTTATTTGACGGAACACCGAGAAAACTGAAACGAAGCGCATCTTCACCTGATTGGACACAAATCTTTGTGAAAAAAGAAAACAGTCTTTTTGAGAAAAACAGGACTTTGCTGTATCCTGATAACGATCTTTCCGAAAGCCTTGCGTTCACAAGAATTACAGGGACTTTACGCCTTTCCATTTCAAATAAAAAATTCGGCCAGATATCTGACTCCACAATAAGAACAAGGCAGGGATCAACCTGTTTCGCAATATGTTTTACAGAAATCAAAAGATCATACGGAAAGTAGAATATTGAATCTACATGTTCTTTTAACAGTTTATTTGCAATTTCAAATCCTGTTTTTGTAGATACTGAAAAAACTATATTCCGGCAATTTAAACCGGCCTTTAAACCTTTAACAAGCTCAATAGAAGAAAGAACCTCTCCCACTGAAAGCGCATGAACCCACACAGGCCTGTTCTCAGGCCTGTTAAATCTGTTTTTTCTTATACTTTCAGGAAGCCGCTTAATTCCCAGTCTCTGAAGAACTGTTTTACGCCTCTTGTCAGATACAAATACAAACGGAATTATCAAGGGAAAGCCCATGGCAAGCGCAATGAAAAATAAAACATTATACAAAAAAATCAACATAATCCATTGGTAACATTTAGACTGTAACATATTTAAAATTGATGGGGTTATAAAAAGTCATGAAACAGGAAATACATATAACGCTTCGATTCGATCTTGCAACCGGTTCCTCAAAAAGCTAATTTGTTACACAGATTAAGACGCAACCAGCTTTTTGCCAAGAAGTTTTATGTGGGACATCTCTTCTTTAATGATTTGATTAATTTTTGTTTTACCAAGATTTTCGGGTACGATTTCCTTCATGCCGAGGTAAAATACTATAGAAGCCTTTTCTGACTGGATAGCTTCCTTGAGAATTTCTTCCATTGATGAGGTATCGATTTTTTTTTCAAAAAACACCATGGTATCGGCTAAAGCACGAAGATAAAGAACTATCTCATCCTCAGGATCAAATACGGTTGTGGTCTTTTCTTTTTTAGACAGGCCCGTTCTTAAATTGGCAAATGTTTTTTCATGTTCATCCTCCATTGCAGCAAGATTGAGCAAAAGCTTTTTTGCGCCAGTATCTGCAATTGCCTCTGCTGATTTTCTGTAAAAAGAAGCCCCATTTCTCTCAATTTGCTCGGCCATCTCAAATATTTCATCTGCATTAAAATCATAAACCATTT
>JAFCZU010000348.1 GCA_019314185.1 Deltaproteobacteria bacterium
TCGCACCTCTTCATCCGTGGCATGAACGATAACCGTCTCCAGGGTTTCCCTGTCATGGTCCTTGACCTCTATTGCCTGTGTTAAAACACGTCCCATGGGGGAATTGCTCGAACCGGCAAGTTCATAAGCCTGATCATCTTTACCCTTTTTCAAGAGATTAGCGATTTTTTTCGCCAAACCGGCTCCCCGGCTGCGCATCCGGGCAAAACGGATCAGACGTTCCAGAAAAATAGCCAGGGCCATAACAGAACAGAAAAGGATGGGTGTCACAAGAACACCGCCTTTTGCAAGAAAATCAATCATGTTGTTTTCCCTTATTTTGACCTAAATTGAGCAATTTTTTACTCGAGCTGCATCAAGATCTTGGCACATTTATTTGCAAAAAATCGCTCAACTTAGGTTTGAGAAAATGAGAAAGTAAGAAGGTGAGTGGGTCAGTATCATGGAAGCCTTGTTTTCAGTAACCATGTATATAGATTTCTTCTTTCGGAAATCCTTTTGAAATCTCAAAGACCTGCATTGCAGCCTCGACCGACATTTGATAAACTTCCAACTCCCAATGATATTGCACCTTCTTGCCCATCTGCTCTTTTCCCACTTTTTCACTTTTTCACCTTCCCACTTGCCATATCTTCAACGTCCGGTTTCCCATCGAAATCCAGATCCCGCTTACGTTTGATCAAGACCTCGTCATCGTCGTATCCTTCCCAGATATCCGGTTTGCCATCACCGTTTGTGTCTTCTTTAACGGCTGTTAGACGATTTTTCTGATAAAAATACCAGGTATCCATCCGGCCATCGCCGTTATTGTCCTCTTCCGCTCTTACCGCCTCTTCGGAATCGTTATAGAACCAGACAATATTAAAATGTCCGGTATTTCCGGCGTCCTCTTCGCTTTTTGTCAGTCTGCCGTTTTTGTAAAAAACTTTCAGGTCAACCTTTCCATCCCCATCTTCGTCTTTTTCCACCCGTTCCTTTTCTTCTTTTTGGTTGAAAAATATTTTAACATCCGGTTTTCCGTCTTTATTTTTATCCTGGGTTTGAAGGAATATCTTTCCCTCTTTGTAAAAAGAAATGGTTTCCATAAATCCGTCACCATCCGCATCATATTCAACCCTGTCAGGAACACCCTTTCTGTAGATTCTGATTCTGTCAATACGTCCGGTGTATCTTGTGTCTTCTTCGATTTTTTCAGGAAAGCCTTTGGCATCAAAATGGCAAAAAAGGTCTTTTTTACCATCGAAATTAGTATCTTTTTCCTGATAAATTGGTTTTTTATCTTTGTAACGGCTCATAATGTCATATGTGCCATCCCTATTACTGTCCTCCTCCAGTTTGGAAATTTTCCCTGCCTGATCAAAATGGGCGATCCGGTCTATCTTTCCATCGTTGTCGGAATCCTGTCTGACAATATTTTCTTTTGCCGACGCTGTCCCTGGCAGGGAAAGAAAAAAGATACCGGACAAAACTAAAAAGAGGAGAAAATTTCGTCTATTGTATCCCCTCCATCCCAGAATGGTCCCGAAAATTCCAAAAATGATGGAGATGCCCATAAGCGCCCTTTCGTATCTGGAAGGGGAATTTTGTTTTATGCTTTTGGCCTGTTGTTCAGTTTTATTGAGATTGAGTGTCTTGTCGGTGTTTGTCTTCAATGCAAGGCGATGCCCCATTCCATCATTAACAACAACTTTCCAGTCCCCCATCTTATCCGGATAAAAAAGAAACCTTCCATTTCTATCGGTTCTTCCTGATTGAAAGGGAATCTTTTCCTCTGAGTCGAATATTTCAATGCTCGCATAACTCATTGGCTCACCATCATCATACTCAGCTTCGACCATAAGTCCTTCTCCCGAACTGATTTTTCCTAGCACACCGTGGGACCACACATTTTCTGCCATTGCCGACAAGACAATAGTGACACCCAACCACAATATGATGAGTTTCATTCGTAACCCTCTTCTCCAATAAAAAACATCGTAAGCGTTTACAGGCTTAGAGCCTTGTGAACGCTCACGAAAATGCCGTGCTAATTATTTACTTCACTTCAAAGGTAAGCGTCGCCACAAATGACTCCACATCACATTCACTTTGGTCCGGATATGGTTCCTCATGCTCGGCCTTGATCATCCAGACACCGGAATGCAGTATCTTTATTTTGCCCTTACCTTTTTTGTCAGTTGACGTGGCATAGGCGAATGTATTCTTTTCCGTAGAAAAACCAACATAGGTAGCATAAATCTTTTCCTTGAATGGGTTTCCTTTTAAAAATACTTGCACCGGCAAATAACCCCCTTGTCTCAAATCAGCAGGATTTGCCAGAGGAATAATTTCCATCGGATGGCCAATGCGGGTGTCCACCATTCCTTTCCCTTTCCCTACATTGACGACAGCCTTCATGCAATTATGGGAGTGGTAACACTTGATTACGTTCTTCAGTCCCTTTTTTGAACACCTTTTTCCTCCTTCGGTGGTTTTGGTATAAAAACCCGCTTTTCTTTTGGCAGCTACAATATAAGCCCCCGGTTCACTCATGCCTTCCTCTGATCGAAATTCCAGCTCAGAAAAGGCCTCAAGTGTCATCTTTTCTCCTTTAGAATCCTGAACATAAATATTTTCCAGCCCATCCTTTTTCAGGAAACCATCCAACGGAAACGAATGTCCCCAACCAATTGTCAGCTTTAAACTTCTCCCCACCTCCGGCGTGTAATCGACCACATTTATCCAGGGATAATGGGCATAAGCCTGTGTGCAAAGACACACCAGGGCAAAAATGCCTATACTAACAAACTGCAACATCCTTATTTTGTACTTTTTTCTCATAACATATCCTCCATTCTGAAAAACTAATATGATTTACTAAAAGGAAACGTCTAATTTAACCATAAAGGTTCTTCCTGTGCGGAAATTACCTTCATCACCTTTATCAGAGTCAAAAATGTTGTCTGCCTCAAAGGATAGCTTGGCCTTGTCGTAGAGGTTTTTGTAGATTTTTGCATCTACGACGGTATGCTCATCGATCTGGGTGGTGTTATTCGAGTCTTTGTATTGCTTGCCAATGTACGAGATGGTAGCACTTGTTCCCACGCCATATTTTTTCAGTTCGTACGAAGGCAAAATGCTGAAAACGTGTTTGGGAGTATAGGTCAGTTCTTTGCCGGTCTCTTTATTTTCCGAATCAGTATAAGTGTAAGATAGGGAAGCGGCAAATTCTTCAGATAGATACGTTCTGCACATGAATTCAACTCCCTGTATCCAAGCCTCTTCCACATTCCTGTATTCTTTAAGCGGCAGGCCGTTATACTTGGTGCCTGTATCTTCACTTATTACCATATCGTCCACATCATTACGAAAATAACCCAGGTTGACCATAATGCTTTGGTCAAACAGCCATTGTTCTATGCTTGCGGAATAACCGATGGCCTTTTCCGGTTTTAGATTCGGATTAGACTGTGCATAATAGCCCCAATGCAAATACGGAATATCGTAATAAAGTTGACGAATGGTGGGCGATTTAAATGCCTTGCCTACTGAAGCCCTGAAAGTTGTATCTTCAAAAAACTTGTACATGAGGCTTAATTTGGGATTTACCTCACTCCCAAACGTGGAATGGTCATCATAACGAAGACCTGCGACTATGGTAAAATCCTCAAACAGAGTAATTTCATCCTGAACATACAGACTGGAAGTCTTTACGTCTTCATTGACTATAACTATGCCAGTCTCATTTCCAGCGTCGTTATAGTTATGTATGACGTAATCAATGCCCTGTGTTTGAACCTCTCCTCCCAGGGTAAGAGCATTCCAATCGCTCAAATACCGGGTGTACTGAATTTCAACCTGGTCATAACCTACATCACCATATTTATAGCCATACTTATTAGTAGGATAGCCGTGGGTGAAATCCGGCAGAAACACGATAGCTTTCTTCCTCTCTGCTGTCCGCCTTTTCGTAATCACTCACTTCATACTTCAGGTAAAGATCAATGCTCTCGCTAAGATCCGCATCCAGCTTACCCATAAAAGAGTGACGATCAGATTTGATCGGATCATATCCGATGTCTTCCGCACTGTCATAATTGTAATGTAGCAAATAGCCAAAACGGTCTGAGATCCTATCACCAAAAGAAACATAGTTCTTAGAGAAGTTTCTGCTGTGTCCATCGTCGGAAGGCTTGGTAATCGTGCCACTATCGCTTTTTTCTTTGATCTTGTACCAGCCATACGACACACCCGCGTTTCCTGTCGCCTTTTTTGGCGACTTCTTGGTGATAATATTGATGACACCAGCCATAGCATCGCTGCCATATAATGCCGAACCGGGGCCTTTGACCACCTCGATTTTTTCGATCATATCCACCGGAATCTGGTTGAGTCCACTGCCATATTCGCCCATGCCTCCGCTTTGACCGCAGCCCATCACCCTTTGTCCATCAACAAGGATCAGGCCATAACCGTTATTGAAGCTCAACCCTCGCATTTTAGCCTGCCAAGTGTAAGTTCCGAAAACATCATCATGAACAGATGCGTCAATTCCAGGAATGTTTTTCAGGATGTCTATGGCGTTTTGTGCGTTCGTTTTCTCGATATCTTCCCTGGTAATCACGATAGTTTCTACTGGAACATCTTTTAAGGTATGAGGAGTTTTGGTGCCGGTTACCACGATATCTTCAAGGGAGGTTATTTCTTTCCCCCGGGGTTCATCCGCCCACGCAAATGTAGCCGATGCCGCCAGAACCACAATAATTATTAGAAGACTTTTTGGCACATGGACAAAGAGCCCAACGATCTTTGATGGCTTGGGTTTCCTTCTTCTTGATTCCTTCATCGCTGTTATTGATTCTCCTTTCTTGGATTATTAATAAGGGCTTGCGAAAAGTCTCGACATATCCTTAAAATAAAAAAAGCCACAGAGGTTCTTGATCCCTTTTCCAGGGAATAGACCTTCGTGGCTTAATTCTGAACTAAACTTTCTCTATAGCAACAATGCATAAAAAAAGCCAAAATGACCCAACAGTTTTTTCACGGTTCGGCCTTCTTGGCTTTTTTTGATATATTGTTTTAAATATTTTTTTTAAAGAGTGCAATTTCTTAT
>JAFCZU010000703.1 GCA_019314185.1 Deltaproteobacteria bacterium
AACACGACCCGTGCCGTCAGTATATATCTCTTCCCCTGCCGGTCCAACCACGATAGCTGTCTGGGTGCCTCGCACAACCGGTTTTACAGTATCACGCGACGGGCGATATGGAACATCAAATGGAATACATTTAACACGATTGATATAAGGCGATTCCGACCCCATGCTTTCTATAGAAGCCCCGTAATAATCCGAGACCTCGCGCACTTCATGTTCGATGTGGGTTAACACGTAATCTTTTTTGTCCATATCTTGCCGATAATAATCCGAAAGATTAAACCTGTATCCGCTTGTAAATGCCCTGCAATCACTTGAACCGGTTATGGTCGTGATCTTTGTTTCTTCTTCCTCCATGCGTATTGTGGTTAAACGCTCTCCTTGCGCCTTTTTTGTATAAAGCCCGGGATAATCGTATATTTCACGTTCTCCGGGACCCAACATCTGTTTAGTGGAGACATCCACCTTCATATCAGTGCCTGGTATCTCAAAATTAAAATCGTTAATGGAATATTTGGCTGGTCTGATTTCCTGCATTTTCTCCAGGCTGGTTATCACGTCCTCTTCCAACCAACCGCCGGCACTGATCTGATACCGTGCAGATTCCTGTTTCGGACAGGGCTTGAACTTATCAGAGGCATCGGCCAGAATCAGAGTATGCTTTTTTTCCTCGTGTTCAAAGAAATAACATATGCCCTCTTCTTCCAGAAGGCGGGAGATAAAGTTAAAATCAGTTTCTCTGTACTGCACGCAAAAGTCTCTTTTCTCGTAGCTGTCATTGAGAAGGAGCTTATAATCTAAAAACTCTTTTTCAGTAAATATCTTTTCCACTATATCCGGTACTGAAAGCTTTTGAAATATTCTCGAATCCGCTGTCCTTGTAAGCAGCCAGAACCATGGAACCATGGTGGCTGCATAATGTGAAAAAGGAGAATCCTTGTCAGCTTCGCTGCTGCCTCTTCCCTGCGAAAAGCTGGAAATTATGCCGTTAAAAAAACGTTTGTCTCCATCTGCCAGGATAATGGAGACTGCGACGTTTTTCCCGATAATGTCTTCAAATTTTATGTTGTGATTTTCTGAAAGGAGGTCGAGTTCAAAGAATTAGTCTGTTTTCTTGTGTATAGACCATGGTCTTTTTACCTTATAAAATTACAATACCAGTGTGATCTATCATTGTCAATATAGTATTGGAAGGGGGCGCAAAGTTCATAGACAGTAACAATTTAGCCTTTTGAAAAAGAGTCCGACAGGATAACAGGATAAACAAGATTTGTAAGCGTTCACGGAACATTGAAATTAGAAATTTGGCCTTCATGCTTTTGTACTGTTCTTCCCAATTTCAAGTTTCAAGCCGTGAACGGCTACAATAATTTAAATCCTGAATATTCTGTAAATCCTGTCAAAAAAATAATATTTAAAAGCGCTAACATGTTACTATAGACTTTATCTTGTTTGCCTAACTCCATCGCCCGACCAAACAGGTTAAAGGATCGGCTATCGATTGGAAGCGCGCCAGCCGGATGATGTCCTGGTTTCGGAAGGAAAGGAGAGGCATGAGACCCTTATCGAGTATAGTTTCAGCGGCTCGCTCGGTAAGCACCACCTCGGCACAGGGTTTAACCCTGGATTTACCCTCTTCTTTATAGATATATAATGGCAGTCCTTCAATATCCTGGATAATGCCAGGCCGAAGGTTCCAGCCGTGATGGGTGAAGGCTTGGGCCAGCAGGTAAACACACGCAAAGCACGGATTGCCCCACAAGTAATAATTGTGGTCCGGATTAGCCGGCATTTCTTCAAATTCAAACTGTTCTGCAGGGTCGGTGTCCGATCCATATGGAAGGCGGAGCAGGAATCGGGGCAGGGCAAGGCCGAGGTATGCTGCATCCGGAAGTTTCCTCAGCGCTTCCCAGGCCTGACTTTCTTCTGCCCCGTGCAATCTCTGCCAGTCGTCAGGGTCCGGTGTCTTGGATAAAGACTCGCAGCCCAACACTTTGTCATTTGCAGCAGTTATAAACGGCGCTCCGGAAGCTTTGGCAATTTTCGCAATGCAGCCCAGTAGTTCAGCATCTTCACGGGAATTATCAAATATATAGTTGCCCGCCAGGACAGCCCACGGCTCGCCGCCGAATGTTTCAACAGTCTGCTCTGCAAGAAGTTTGTAAATACCGGTTGACCGCAGGTCTTCTTTAGACCCCAGATCAGCGGCTAATTCGGCTTTTGATATATCGAGTAAATATAGCTTGAGCTGCTCATCTGTTTCCAGCCTGGAGGTTAGGAAATGAACTCCTCGCCAGGCAGACTCTATTTCAACAGCATTCAACATCTCTGCCTGCTGCGGTTCAATGTCAGGAACGAGATGTGGTTTGACTATTTGGTTTAAAAAATTATTCCACTCTGATGTACCCCGCGATGATTCGGTCTCAGGCGCTTTTTCCTGGGTTTCTTCAAGAACCTGGTCGAGCAGAGCACCTGTTGTCTGTCCGGAAATGCTTTCTATAGATTTCTCCACGTCTTTTGGAGGCGTGCCGGATTCAGATGGTTTATCCGCTCTTTTGAGTTGTTTTGTTAGCGCAGCAAAAGTTGAAGGGTCTTTTATGCCTTTGCGGGTCTCCCTCAACGCCCCA
>JAFCZU010000704.1 GCA_019314185.1 Deltaproteobacteria bacterium
TCAGACAGGGGATATCCAACATCAAAATTTATGCCGTTTTCGTTTCTGATCATTATTATTATCTCCGGCTCTGTTTCCTCATGTTTTCGATGGCCTTTATCAAATCGGTCTCTTTTTCCTTTTCACTCCACTCATCCCAAAAGTCTATTGTGGCGCTTAAAGGTCTGTTTCCTTCAGACGGTTTATCCATTTTAACGCGGGTAGGAAGAAGCACGGCATCACCGACAATCAAAGCTTCACCAATATCAAGGATGGGCAGTATCTCCATAAAAGATTCAAGCGAATCAGGCATAAGCTCCCAACTGTCTGATCCTTTGCGTTAGTTAGCCTTAACGCAATAAAGTTGTTGCACTGGCTCAGTATTGCTGAGCTTACGTCCGAAGGTCTTTGGCTGATTACGAGCAAACCAACGCCATATTTTCGACCTTCTTTTGCAATCCTTTCAAAATTTTCAACAGCTCTTTTTTCTATCGGGTTGGAATCCCCCTTTTTAGGCAGGTAAAGATGCGCTTCATCACACACCAGAGCAATCGGCTGTCTTTTTTCGTTTTCCGTCCAGAACTGTATCTGAAAGATTATTCGGGCAACAAGGCCGACGATTATCGGCAGTACGTCAGAAGGCACCTCGGAAAAATCGATCACCTTAATCTGCTTCTTGTCACCCTTAAAGCCCATCAGCATATCGCAGTCTGGCAATAAACCTGCTGAACTGGCCAAAAAATCTACCCTGTTTCAGGCCTCTCACACCCTGCACCATCTCTTCATTAAGCCGTTTTATTTCCGCAGTAACCTCATCAAGGGAAAACGGCACAGGACTGTTCACAGTAAAAGAATTTAAGACTTCGTTTCTCTCTATTTCACGAAGCAATTTTTTTTGTTTTTTACCACCTCATCCTGAAACACCATGACCTGGTTGTGTGCGCTGAATTCACTTCTATCTACAAAAAAAGATTGCATTTCCTCGGAATTTAAAAGCCAGTAAGGCAGGTATATCACACCGGTTTCTTTTGAGTTGAGATCATCAGGCCCGGCTACTCTGAGCTGTGTGGCATAATTTAAGTTTTTATATTCCCCGTGCAAGTCAAAAAGAACGATATTTGCAGTAGGTAATTTTGCCGCTTTTTCAAGAATTGTGGCAACCGTCCATGATTTCCCCGAACCGGTGCTGCCAAGAAGCGCTGCATGTCTCTGGAAAAATTTATTCCCGTCCAGATAAGCCCTGGTATTTTCACCAAGGGTATAAGTTCCTATATCAAGAGAATGCTCACCTTTTGCGCCTTTGGAAATGATTCTCATCAAATTTTCAAGATTGTTTCCCTCAAGCGCGTAACATTCAGATAAAATATCTGGGAAAAAGATAATAGAACGTGAAAATGAGCCGATTTTATCTCCGGGCTCTGTTCTGACTGCGCCGAGAAGCGCAACCTTGACTTTATTATCTTCGCTTATAAAATCATCAGCATCGAAGGCAAATTCGGTTTCAGTCAAATTTTCCTTGATGTCAGAATGTTCTTCTTCAATTTCCGTTTCAAAGGATGTCTTTACAATTCTTTCAACAATTGCAATCAGCCAGTTTTCAAGCCCCGGGGCTATACCACGAGTCGTCCGACCCTTGCGTACCTCATTTTTTCAGAATCCACACTTAACCATATTTTGCTTGTATCCACGGAAACAACATTTCCAAGAAACGATGACTTTTCAAAACTAAAAACTGACATTTTATCCCCCCAGTATGATATCCGTGAACTCGTCAATCTTCCATAAATCAGAATTTTCTACTATTAGATGGTTATTATATTTTTTGTTTTTTATAAGTGTATTTGCGCCGTTGTCAGGGTCCTGAAAGACAGCCCACAGATTATCAGACGTACTTATTAAATTATTAGCCTTGTCCGAAAGTTCTTTTGTTATAATTACTCCGTATTTGCCGTTGATTTTCAGATGCCTGTCGATTTCTTTTTCAATATGAATATCATTGAATCCATATCCTACAAATATATATGCATCATCTTTGGCGATAGCTTTATCAGCCCTGGTAAAAAAGTCCCTGTAGTTCATAAATGCCTCAGGTATTTTCGCATCACCTGGCGGGATAATGGCTCTTTTAAGAGTGTGTTCCCGATCATAAGTTAATGAGTTATCTTCCATTATCTGTTGGTTCTGCCAGAACCAGTTTAATGAACCATGGACT
>JAFCZU010000349.1 GCA_019314185.1 Deltaproteobacteria bacterium
GACCTGTTTAATCTCAACAAAAATACCCGGATCGTCAAAGGCTCTTGAGTTTGGTGTGGCCATGACATAACCCGCAGGTCTTCTGCCTTCTTTAATATTAAAATCTCTGTTTTCTCTGTCGTAAAACCAGTGCTGACTTGGTTCTTCATGAGGGCTGTTAATAATCAGTCTGTCGATATTTTTTGCCATTTTACTAAACCCTTATATCAAGACATTGAAGCATTTTTATAAAATCGATACATTCAACATTCTGTTCCCGGCAGATCAAAGGGATTTTATAATTACTTTTCTTCCCAGGCTTTTGAGGCTGCTCTCCTTCAAAAGTCACAACTGTTTTATCCATTATTTTTGCATAAGCGATCAACGTCATATCATTCTGTCCGGCGCCTTTTGATTCACCATTTATTTCATATTCTTTTTCCAGCTCTAAAGAAACAGCGTTTATTTCATCATTTATATCTGTCGCATCAAACCGGTTTTCTTCCATCCACATACGTAGCGGGTATTTTTTTCTTTTCTTTTCCATCGATAGTTTTCTATCTGACGATGAAACCGGTTCGATCTCATCAAAAATCGGTTTTATTAAAATGATATCGTTTCGACATTCTGAAATCTGCTGCCAAAGAGAAGAGAAAATATGCCGAGGGTAGCTTTTATACCATGCAGCGAGAAAAATATTGGCATCTACGCAGTATTGTCCACTCATATATACCCCTCCAGCTCCAAAGCATAGGAGGGGTTCTTTAAATCAAACAATCGACATAGTTTATGAAAACCGATTTCCTGATTGTGATACGCCTGAAAAATAGCCGTTGTGTAAATACGACCATATTGGTTAAGTATCTCCCTGGGGCGGTTTCTGGAAGGCCCGCCATCGCTTTCTTTCAGTTTTTTTTGCAGTTTTCTGTATTCCGCTTTAAGTTGATCTTCAAAATCCTTATAGGTGTCCCGGTCAATAATCTGCATTTGCCTCAACCGTACCAGACAGGCATAAGGACTTACCTGAAAACTCTTTGCAATATCCTTGACAGCATCCAGATCATCTATACTATCCACAGCAGATAGAATCTGTTCAGCGGGCATCAATACATTGCCAGCCAACTCATTACACCACGCTTCAACTTCATTAAGAAAATCTTCCCAGTCATCAATTGTACTTTCTTTTCTCAGTAAATGCCCCAGTTCATGAAAAAGAGTAAATGATTGTGCTTTTTTTGCATCAGAATCATTGATGATAATAATCGGCAATCTTGAATGATAAATAGTCAGGCCGCGGAACAAAGCTTTGTCAATATGAGACCACCCCATATATTTACTGGTCATAAAAATAAAGATACCTTTTTCTTCCAGCATCTTTTTCAACCCGGCAAAATCGTGCCTGTCGTTTGATAGTTTCAGCCAATCCCGAATCTGCTGCGCTGCATGATCGGGTGCGGCATTTTTGCTTACTTTCGGGGGATTAAAAACCGGGACAATCTCCCCCATATCCTCTTGTAATTCTATAATCATTTTACGAAACCGATCAACCCTGGCAGTTAAGCTGCGGACCTTATGGTCACTGAAAACATCCGCGTTGCTGTTGGCAAGCTGACGAAAGGCGGGTATTGCCTTATCAAACTGATATTTTTCAGGAAGGTGATCTGAAATAAATACCCAGCGGGGTACTTTATAAAGCTCCGCAAGAGTATCTAACTGCTTAAAGGTCGGTTTTTGATCTCCCTGCTCTATGACAGCAATTTTTGCTACTTTTTTTGCAGCGATAGAAAGGCTCAGGCCAATTTGCTCACGGCTCTGACGTAAAATATCTTTATTTATATTTTCAACTCTTCCTGCCATTACGCCACCTTTATTACCCGAAGAGATTCTATGCCACGGTCGTCAATGATTTTCACTGCTATGGTTTTGCCCGGTTTGAAGCTAAGGGAAACAGTGCCGTTAAAGGATTCGATTTTTTCTTCGTCTATTTCGGCTTTTAAGTTCTTGGCCAGTTTTGTCCATCCGTCTTTTTTACCAGCCATTGGGAAGAATACCTGTGATGGAAAAAGCGACCGGTTGTCATAATCAGTATCCAGCATCCACATAGCGATATTCTTTTTTCCTCCGCTTTCCACATTGCCGGTTTTTGGATTGTAATAGTCAAAACCCATCACTTCCACCTGCACTTTGCCGTCTTTTTGTTTACGAACCTTTACATCAGGCTGACCGACCAGCCAGAAGCTTTCATTGCTTGATCGTTTTTTACGCAGATCATCGGTAAACATATCCGCATTCATATGGGCTTTTAAGAGCCGCATGCCGGCAATTTCAGGAGTAAGTTCATCAATATCTTTGGCCGCTTCATCGTCAAACTGAAAAGCACAGAACAAAAGCATATCGGGATTTAAAGCACGGGCTTCCTGCCAGGCGTCTTCTACCTGTCTTTGTTCCAGCGGCGCATGTTCGGGGCCAAAGACAACTAATACTTTTTTGGGAATATCCTCTTTAGTTTCCGCTTCTGCTTGAATGAATTTTGTGCCTGAAAGCGGTTCAACACGGGTGAACTGAATTATCTTTCCGCCTTTGGCTCTGACTCCGGTTCTTAATAACTCATCCCGCCATTCGCTTTGGCGGTGAGTTTCACCGGTGCGAGCAATGGAGGTGTCTGAACCGCTATCATCTTTTTCCAGTTCATCAAAACTTTTGGCATAAGGAGCGGGGACGGCTTCTACTGTAAATGGGCCGGTGATGCGGGTTTTCTTATTGTCAATATATGGCTGGTCGTAAAGGGTTTCCATTGCCGGAGGTTCATTGTTGGCAATACTTTTTAGCGTAATATGCGGCACGGATTTGTACTCAAAACCACTTCCGACACCTTCATCTGGATGAGCCAGTTTGTAGTAGGCAAAATTTGCAGTCATCAGCCGTTGCTTGGCAAGTGTGAGAGCTACTCTTGAAGTATCGCAGGTTATCCATCGTCTGCCCCATTGCTCGGCTACATTGGCGCTTGTACCGCTGCCGCAGGTGATGTCCAAGACAAGATCACCTGGGTCGGTTGTCATTAGGAGGCAGCGACCTATAACTTTCGTATATGTCTGAACAACATAAATATTTTCTGTAGAAAATGTTGATTGAACTGTATCATCCCATACATTAAAAAATGGCGTAACAGGAAAATCATCAGCATATTTTTTAAAACAAAGAGTTTTTCCGAAAGCGATTAAGCGATCATTTTCAGATAGCTTCTTTAAACCACTTTGATGTGTTTTCCAATGGTTTCCAGTTTTTGGGTGGAATTCAACACCCTCAAAAATAAATGGTTGGGAACCTTTTTTACTAGCACCTTTAGATGTTAAATCAGATGCTCTTAAGTATTTATATTTCCTTTCATTTTCTTTCAATTTGGATATTCTCTTTATTTCTCCATTTTCAAGTTCTAATAGATCGAAACTTTTTACAATCTCTCTTTCTTCTCGAAAACGAAAAAGTTTATGAACTTTTGTGGTATTTTTGTCTTTCCCATACCATAAAATAATATCAAATACATTTGCCAAATATTTTGTTTCTTGATAAACAGTTTTTTTAAATGATATCTGGGAAATAAAATTTTCAACTCCAAACACATCATCCATTATCTCTCGCACATGATGCACATTCTCATCACTAATCTGCACAAACACACTACCGCTTTCGTGCAACATTTCCCGTGCAAGCAGTAAACGGTCACGCAGATAAGTCAGATACGAATGAATGCCTAACTCCCAAGTATCCCGAAAGGCTTTAATCATTTCCGGCTACGCAGACAGGTCTTCGTCCTTGCCGTCTTTTACATCCCGCTTATTCACAAAAGGCTGGAAATTGCTACCATATTTAATCCCATAAGGCGGGTCAAAATAGACCATTTGCACGTTG
>JAFCZU010000350.1 GCA_019314185.1 Deltaproteobacteria bacterium
ACGGCATGCCAAAATTTCACATGAGTTGCTGCATAAGCCTCCCCTTTCCAGAGTTGGGCGGGTCGAAAATCTATTTGCCCCTCAGGAAATAGAGGAAATTATCAACTTTGCCAATAACCTGGTTGAAGATGCCGCATAAAAATTATGGAAACTTATCAATCATAAAGGACAACTATGCTCGCCCCACATTTAAAACGAAAAGTAGACCAACTATGGAATAAATTCTGGACAGCCGGGATTACCAATCCATTGGTAGCCATAGAACAGATTACCTATCTCCTTTTTCTTAAAAGGCTTGAAGGCTTGGATGCCGAACGTGTCAGCAAAAACAAGGCATCAATATACAGCAGTGAATTTTATGAAAAAGGGAATGAATGTCGCTGGAGCTATATCAAGCAGCAGTCCAATGACATCCAGCACCTCATTGATGTTGTTTTCCCGTGGCTTAGACAATTAGAGAGTATCATAGGAAAAGCAGATACCAACGGCTCTGATCTCTCCACTGTCGGCAGCCGCATGAGCGACGCCTATTTCCAGCTCGATCCCGGTAAAGGTGCCATACTATCAGAAGCTATCCAATTGATTGACGAACTCTTTGGCCACGTGAACACCTCAAGCATCAGTGACGACATCATGGGCGATACTTTCGAGTATCTTTTGTCCGAAATCGCCACCGCGGGTAAAAACGGCCAGTTCCGAACACCACGCCATATTATACGGGTATTGGTTGAGGTTCTGGATCCCCAACCGGGCATGCGGATCATTGATCCGGCGGCAGGTACCGGCGGTTTCTTATTCTCTGCCATGGATCATATCTTGAAAAATCACACCGATCCAGAATCATTAAAGTTGGAATGGGATGGGACTCCCCATCGAGCTGATGGTGCCGGGTTGGTGGAGGACTATGATACTGTTTTTAACGGCTTAAATTACGTGGGTATAGACAATGACCGCACCATGGTGCGTATCGGTTGGATGAATATGATTTTGCATGGTGTGGTTAACCCTCAAATACACCAACGTGACAGCCTTGGGCAACGCAAAGAAGATGATAAAATAAAGCATTTAATCGTTTCGGAAAGTTACGATCGTGTCCTTGCTAATCCGCCCTTTACCGGCTCAGTGGATAAGAATGATTTAGAACGGACCTTGTTTCCTGCAGCTGGTACGCGCGGAAAAAAGGCTGCTTTGGCCATCACCAACAAAAGTGAGCTCCTTTTTGTTTGGCTCATGTTAGATCTTCTTAAAGTAGGGGGCCGTTGCGCTGTCATTGTTCCCGAAGGCGTCCTTTTTGGCGGCACAGAGGCCCATGCTGCACTACGTCGTGAGTTGCTTACAGAGCATTTGGTAGAAGGGATTATTTCTTTGCCTGCTGGAGCGTTTCAACCATATGCAGGCGTAAAAACCTCTATTTTGATCTTCCAGAAAGAAACCGGTAAAGATCGTGCCAGAGAATGGAATAAAATAGACCCACCCCGGACTCAAAGCATTTGGTTTTACGAGGTTACAGAAGAGGCCTATACCCTGGATGCCAAACGTAATGAACGTAAAGGTCAGAATAACGATCTTTGGGATGCCATCAAAAAATTTCAAGTGCGCCATTATAATGACTTTGATGAGTTGTCTTATTTTCAACCGCAATATTTCACGGAACGCTGGCGTTTTGTTGATCAACAAACCATGTCCGTGTTTGCCGATGAAAAAGAGGTTTCCCATTGGAAAGATCAGGTGGCAGGCATTCATGAGCTGTTTCAGCTGCCGGCCGACCCCGTGGAAGCGCAGCAGGGGATTGAAGAAAGCCAAACAGAGCCGATAAAAAAATTGGTAGACAATATTTTAAGGTATGCCACTCGCACCCGGCAAAAAAAAGGAAGCGGAAAAAGCCCTCAATGTTGCGAAAAAAAAGGTTCGTTCCCTCTGCTTCGCAAAAGAAATAAAGAACCTGTTTGATCAGGAGGAAATGGTTGCCCGGCCACTTTATGAGAAAACAATTCAGACAACACTGGATAGTGCAACAGAAACCCATGTGCAGAATTTTATCAAAGGCAAGAAGCACTCCACCCCAAAATCTTCAGAAGAGGACTTTAAAAAACAAATCAAAACGATTGCAAAGAAATTTGCCAAGCTGGATGGCTATGATGTCATGCTGCGAACAATAGATTTACTAACAAAGAAAGAAAAACTTAACGAAGCAAAATGCTGGACGGCTCTGGTTCGGGTATTTGTAAGGGATGATGAATGGAAAAGTGAAAATGGTGAGTTGAAGGGCAGCCATGATAAGGACGGCAAGGTTCGGCACGAATATGTGGAAGGCGTGGAATTGTATGACAATAAGGGAAAGCTGAATGAAGGACTACTTGACCCGGACTGCATTGAGGCACGCAACTGGAACCTCTCGGCTGGGCAATACAAGCCCTTTTCATTTGAAGCGATCAAGAGTGATAAAAGCATTGTCGAAATGATTCGTGAATTAAAGAAAAAGGAAAATCAGATTATTGAAGGGCTTGATACCTTGCTGGCGATGGTGGAGGGGAAAGCATGAAATTCCCCTCTGAATGGTTATCTGTAAGATTAAAAGATGCAATAACAGATATGCAGTCTGGATTTGCACAACGTCCTGGAGAAGCGGGTACAACCCCTCAAATACGCACTCATAATATTTCGCCTCAAGGTCAGATTGACCTTAACGGTTTGAAATTCATAAACCCTTCTACGGTAGAGCTTGAACATTACTCGCTTCAACCCGGTGATGTCATATTCAACAACACAAATAGTGAAGAATGGGTTGGGAAAACAGCAGTTTTTAAAGAGAAAGACAATTACGTTTTTTCCAATCACATGACCAGAATACGAGTAGACACCTCTCTGATTTCACCTGATTTTCTTGCCTACTACTTACATTTTTTGTGGAGATCTGGGTTTTCAAAACAAAAAGCAAAACGTTGGGTTAACCAAGCTGGAATTGATCAATCAGCCTTACAGGAATTTATTGTCCCTCTTCCTACACTTTTAGAACAACAACATATCGTCAATATTTTGTATCAGGCCGAAAAACTACGGCGTTTAAGATATGAAGAATTTACTCAGATTAAAAAGCTTTCCCAAGCATTATTTGTTGAAAAATTTGGCAATCCTTTTGAGAACCCTAAAGGGTTTAAAAAAATTCAATTACATAAGGTATGTGAATTTATAGGCGGGGGTACGCCTTCTACAGCCCGTAAAGATTTCTGGGAAGGGAATATTCCATGGGTATCGCCCAAAGATATGATATTGGATTATATTTTTGATTCAGAAGATCACATATCAGAAGTTGGATTAACTGATAGCGCAACAAATATTATCCCCTCTAAATCAGTTTTAGTCGTAACAAGAAGTGGAATTTTAAAGCATGCTTTCCCTTGCGCTATTAATCTTGTTGATGTTGCCATAAACCAAGATATTAAAGCACTTATCCCCAAAAACAGAATAAATCCTTTCTTTTTACTTTTTCAACTTAAAACATTAACGCCTTTAATCCTCAAGAATGTAAGGATTGGTGCAACTGTTCATAACTTAGAAACAGAGTTCTTAAAACAGGTCCAGATTATTCTCCCCCCATTAGACCTACAAAACGAATTTGAAAGTATAATAAATAAAGTAAAAAACATTGAGGAATTAATCAGGCAAAACGACTTATTTGGAGAAAATTTCAATCGGAACATAGTAAATTCTTCATTTTTTGGTGATCTGACGGAAACATGGCGAGGAATAGAGAGAAGAGCTCTCAAACATTCTACTGAAAAAAGAGATGCTCTGCTTGGAGGTCCCAGAAAAAAAGTCATATTAAAAGCGCATGCCCCTGAAGAACGCCCCTGGTTAGCCCAACCAAATCGCCATTGGCTCATGGACCAGTTGAGCGATTTACAAGGATTTGTATACGATGCTCTAAGAGAGTGGAAAGGCACCATAATCCCCTCGGAACACCTGGAGACTTTTCATGAACAAGCCTTCCCTGTTGAGCATTTGGAAGATGCCAATGACCAAATTCTGCGTGCGCTTCATCAATTGGCGGGTCTCGGTCTTATTGCAAAAATAAGTCTCTACAATCACGAGGGCGATTATGTCACTGCGTTTAGGGGGCTACGTGAGCAAGAATTAAGCCAAGTTTCTGACAGACAATATCTGGCGAAAGGTTAGCTGCATGCGATTACGGTATCTATCTCTAAAAAATTATCCGCCGCTTAATGATATTGCGATCTCTTTTAGTGCCGAATCACCGCTGCAGCGTGATTGCGCTATTCGCTTTGTTGTGGGCGTGAACGGTTCCGGGAAAACCCACCTTTTACAAGCAATAGTAGAAACATTCCTGTGTCTTGCTAGGCAGCAAAAGCCCAATTTTCCTGTGACACTCATATATGAGTTGGGAAAAGGTAAACAAGCCCGAACTATTATTTTTGATAATCCTGGAGATCATGGTAAGCCCGGCTGGTGGCAATCCAAATCTGATCATAACATTTTGCCTTCACACTTTCAGACGGAGGACTGGCAAAACCTGGTTTTGAAAGTTCGAGAAGATGGAAAAGACTGGGAACCCTTTATTCAAAATGGCAACTGGCCGGGCAAACGGGTCGGCCTTCCCCGAACAGTCATTGCCTATACAACAGGAGAAGCAGCACCTTGGGACACGATTTTTCACCTGGAGCCTTCTGCTTCCGATTCCAACATGGATATCATATCTCAATCACTCGATTACGATACCAGTCAGGAGCGCCCATCAGGTTGGACGATTCAACAGGAAATTGAATTTCAGGGACAAACCGGCACGGACGAAGGCCAAGAAGCTGTTCGCGAACTCAAAAAACTTCAAGAAGAGTTTAGCACACAGGAAAGCGACCAGGAGATTTGTCTTTTTATTTCCCCTTTACTCCTAAAATTCGCACTCCTTGCCGTTTCTTTGCCTTTGGCAATGGATGAGCTACGTAAATATGAAACGGAAAAAGACAAAAAATCATTTTTTCAAAGCTTAATAAAAGAGCCAGAAAAGGAACAAGGTCTTCGCAGATTGTTTAATCAGGTGGGTTGGATCTGGCCGGTTTGCGTTTCATTTACAATAGATTTTAGCCCGGAAGAGTGGTCTGAAATGGAAGCAAATTTCAAACGTCCACTACTCCAGGCCATGTTGGGTTTTGCCAGTGAAACGATTCGTGAACCGGAACCAAGTACAAAGAGACGCTTATTTTTTGATCTGAAGTCTAAAAATTCAGCCGATTCCGCAGATGTTTTAAGTGATGAAGCGATGATCACTCGATTTGGGTCTACGGATGCATTTGAATATGTTGGTGATGGGCTCCTACAATTTCTCGGCGGTAAGAATGGACAACCCTATGACCATTTCAAGCAACTTTTGAGCCTAAATCAACAGGGTATTGTCGAAGATGTCCAGATTGCGCTACGAAGCACACATACGGATGACATACTTTTGTTTGACGAGCTTTCCGATGATCAGCGTCAATTATAATACCCACCCAACGACAATTAAAATTCCCGAAAAACAATAACCAAAAAAATGATAAAACCATCCGAATCGAACGAAAGGAGAAATTTGGATGGTT
>JAFCZU010000351.1 GCA_019314185.1 Deltaproteobacteria bacterium
TGAAGAGGAAGAGAAGAAAAAGAAAATTCTCAAGTTTATGAATGCGGCGGATTTGTCGATTACAGATATCTTTTTGGAGAAAAAAGAATTTTCCACAAAGGACTTGCCCGCCGAAATGCCGCAAAACATTAAAGAAAAAATCAGCAAAGAGCTCGATGTCAAGAAACTGATCAGTCTATTTTTTATGCATCCATCTTCTGATAAAGGTGAAGATGTGGCTCTTGAATTCGACGAAGAGTCTGCTGGCACTCGCAAGCTTTTTACCCTGGCTGGCCCATGGCTGGATGTCCTGGACAATGGGCTTGTTCTCTTTGTGGATGAACTGGATACAAGCCTGCATCCTCACTTGGTCCGATTCCTTTTGAATCTGTTCTATAACCCCGAAACAAATCGACACAACGCCCATTTGGTTTTTACTACCCATGATACCACTGTCCTGGATCAAACTCTCATGCGGCGGGATCAGGTATGGTTTGTTGAAAAGGATGCTGAAAATGCCACCCGCCTCTATCCGCTATCGGATTATAAACCACGCAAGGGCGAAGCCCTGCAAAAAGGTTATTTATACGGCAGGTATGGCGCTTTACCGTTTCCAGGCGAATTGAGGTTTTGATGGGTACCGACGATCTGTTTCACCCTGGTGCATTCCATGGTGGAATATTTGCGGGATTTGTGAAGAAGCAATAAAAGAAATCGAAGCGGCTGTAGCCCAGACGGCTAAAAGCAGTGCTTTTTGAAAGATGGCAGACTTGAACAAACATGTGAGCATATTGGAGCAGCTCGCAATCTATCGGAATCGGGGAACAGTCATATTATTGCCTTTTTTCTTTGGGGAATAGGCATACTGTCCATGGAATCCCAAAAGTAAACATTCTGTAACAAAAACGTGGAAGAAAGGAGGTAAAAATGGCTGAAAGTCGATCTCACAAAACCACAGCAAACCGTATCGCTAAAAAGATGAATACTGAATATAATAACGGAAAGGGCGTCGATATCAAGTCCAAAAATATAACCATAGAAGTAGAAACTCCAGAAACCGTGGGCGATGCCCTGGGACAGTTACGAGGTTACCGTGGTCCAGCCTTTATTGCCGGCACGAACAAAGAAGCCGTCAATAAAGCTATGGAGACAACAAAAGGGACTACGGTTGGCGTTATGGATAACCAAGGACACATCGTAAAGCCGTCGACACGCAAACGATAAATGCCGTATAGAATCGGGGGGCAACAACATACATATTATTGCTTTTTTCTTCGGAAAACAGGTATGCTGTCCTTAGAATTCAAACTTTTTTGTCATTCCCGCGCGGATATCGCCATATGCCATATATTGTATTACAAATCAATGTGTGTTATGTGGTCCAATACAAGACGGGAATCCGGGGAATAAAAATTTCCTAAAGAGAGGTACATCCCATGCAAAAGTTATCAGAACATAAAACTGGGCATGAAAAGTTGGATGATTCCATCCGAAACATAATAAGTTCGGCTTTTCAACAGGTGGGGTACTCTGAAAAAGAAAAGATGCTTCTCCGTGTCTCCGTGATATACGTTTTGTCTGGAAGGGAGAAAAATCCCACGAGGCAGATATGGTGGCCTATTCAAGTCCCATACGTCAAGATTCAGATACGGCTGTAATATCTGTAAAAGGCACGGAAAATACAGACGAAATTCAATTTGATTTAGAAATTTCTCCATTCCGTGCATTGGCTACACCAGTAATAGTGCTTGCAGAATATAAAAAAATTCGTGGCATGGCCGAATCCAGGGTGATAACAGTAGGCCTGTGTAAAGATGCAGCTACATTTAAACGGGAAAAAGCAAAAAGCGAAATTATTCCTCTTTCCAGATTTGAAGAATACCTTAGAGATAAACAGCAATTTTTTACGCCACGTCGTTTAGAAAAAGCGAAGTTTGTTCCCGAACAACTCACGTTGTTTGATATTGCGCCAAACCTTATTGGGCAAGCAATTCAAATTGCTAATAAAGAACTTGTTGGGCGATTTGAAAAGGGTATCGGGGAAGTATTAAAAACAACAAACGAAAAATACAAACAAAGTGTTATCAATGCGGCTATTGCTATTCTTGGCGCTCGAATTCTTCGTGACCGATTGAAGGAAAATTGGCCCCTCACATCTGGCGTAGAATTATTGTCTTCTGCCAACAAAATTTTGCCTGAATACTTTAAAATCCCCAAGGGAATCGCAAAAAGGCTTGATCCACTTCTCAGTCGGTTGCATTCTGCTTTTGATTTCTCTCAGGTAAGTCTGGACATGGTTGGTAAGTTCTACGCATCAGCTTTCGTTACAAAAGAGCTTCGCGATCAATGGGGAATTCATTATACGAAATCTTTGTTAGCGAAAACACTTTTGCGACGTATGCCTATAGAAGAGCTTCCTCCAGACAACCGGATTTTGGCAGATCCAACTTGCGGATCGGGAAGTCTTTTAATGGCAGGGTATGAACGACTTGCGAATGCTACTTATCTCAGCATTCCACGGGATGAAAGGCATCAACGACTCGTTAGCACCATCTTTGGAAATGACAATGACGAATTTGCGGTCAAGATAGCGCGTATGACTTTGATGTTGTTTCATCCACCTCATAAAAACAATTGGAAAGTAACCCATCTGGACGCAGAAAGTAAACAATTTGATAAAAGGTGGGTACAAAAAATAAAAGTTAGGCCAACTATTATTGTGGCTAATCCGCCCTTTGGTGGGGCAGGTGGGAGTATCTCTCACGCAACCCAACCAAGGACAAGACATCAGCGTGATCGATCTGCTATAATACTAAGCCATTGTTTGGATATTCTACCAGAGGGCGGTTTATTAGGCATTATCCTTACTGACACAGTATTAGATCAACAGTTAGTAAAAACAATCAGACATAAGATTTTAAAGGAATGCCGAATCTTAGAACAGTGGGATATACCGGTGGGATGGTTTGATAATGTGGAACGTCCAGCCATTGCATGGGTTATACGCAAGACCGCCCCTTCGTCTAAGATGGTTTATGTCCGTTCCCTGTCCGATGTTCCATCCCCCGGGCGAGAGGCAAAATTACAAGGGACTATCCATATTGATGTTACCAGTCCTCCTGAAAATCTTGTTCCAACAGTTTTTGATGATATTTTATCGAAAATAGAAATGAGTCCAAATCGCATAAAGGATTATTATATTGTGAAAAATGGGCTTCAACCTCTCAAAGCTAAGATAAAGGATGAAAAATCTAATACAACACATCCATGGAGTGGTAATGCTAAAGGTACTGATCCGTATTCGGATTTAAGCAGTGATAACAATGGATGGTTGGAGCTTATAGACAAAAATTTTAGAATAAGAGCCAGGGGGACAAGTTTACGAAAATATCTGGAAGGTAATGAACCTATGGTGATGCTTCGTGCAAACCGAAACATACCATGGCAAAATAAATGGAGTTCAGTATCTCTTATCGATGTCCCAAATAAAACGAAGAAAGTTGTGGCTCCATCTGAAAATTTTGATGCGACCTTTTCCAAAAGCACTAAAATAGTCAACAAGAAAAGATATATATATGCATTATGGGCAGTTTTAAACCACCCACTATCCAGCTTATGGTTTCATGAGCGACTAAGAGTCCAGAAGATACCAATCAAGAATTATCGCAAAAAATTTCCATTGCCAAGCAACTGGAATATAGAAAAAGTCCAATCATTAGCTTCTATTGCAAAAAAGCTTATTGATGCAAAGAGAAATATGAGGTCAAAATCGTTGGATGAGCCCCATGACAATCTAAAAATAAAAACCATTGTAAAAAAAATTGATGACGTAATCTACCGGATGTATGAAATCACGAAAAGCGATAGGAGCAGAATCGAAGCCTGGTTTGGTGAAGAACAGCGCCCTTTACTGAAGGGTGTCTGCCAAAGTAAAAAGCCTGATAAAACAAATAACAATGGCAGCCGCATCAATTATGAAGAACCAGAATGGGAAACTACCTGTGAAACATTAGAACTTCGCTTAAAAGACAACTTAATAAGACTCGTTATGGATGGCCTGATGGACGATTCTGAAGATATTGAATTTGCCGAAGATGGGATCTGGCTGAAAATAATTCCTGCCATGCCTGGATGGCTTCTGGAGAAGGGAGCCGTGGGCTGGGTAGAACTTACTACGGATAGCGCCAAAAGATTAAAACAATCCCCTGAAAAATATATCGTTGGATTTCATCTTCATAAGAATGCATACAAGACTCAAGATGAAATTGATAAAGATTTGCAAAGCATTCTTGATACGGAAATAAACAAGGCAGAGGCAAATGGGTAAGATACAATATGATTACGAAGCCATATTTGTTGATGTAGGCCAGGGTGACGCTACAATTATACACAACTTGTCAGATATGCATTCTGTTTTAGTTGATGCAGGTATTCCCAATCCGGTCTTGTCTGTCCTGAAACAACATGCCGAACTTGAAGCGATTTTCATTACACATTGGGATAAAGATCATATTGGCGGTATGCCTGCCGTTATTAACTGGATTAAAGATCAACGTCAGAAAGCTGTGAAAGTTTTTGTAAATCGTCAATTTCCATCTTCTAATATTTCAAAAAGACTGCGCAAGACACTTGATGAAGCATTAGGAAATGGAACAATTATTCATAGCATGGCCTATAAAGACTTTCCAAAGCAGGTTAAGTTGATAGGTGGGACTTTTTTTATTTTGTGGCCTTTTCATGAAATCGGATTGCTTTATCCGGATGACAGGAATCTTGATTCAGTAATTCTTCGCTTTGAAATGGAAAAATTCAGTTTGCTTCTCGGCAGTGATGCTAAAGGGGATGTGTGGCCTCAGCTTGACCGGACCGCACTTAAAGCGGATATTTTTCGGTATCCCCATCATGGAGGGAAGTTATATAAAAATAAAGATGACTGGTCTGCTGATGAACTCATTTCAAAAGTGAACCCTGATTGGGTTGTGGTATCAGTGGGCAAAAATAATCCACATCGCCATCCTTCTGAAGAATTCAGGCAAGCAAAATCAAAATATCCGACCATACAGTTTCTTGACACAACCAAAGGTAATATCAGGTTGCAAATAGAAAACTCTACCGGCAATATTATTAAGATGAGGGAATAAATGGCTGAGAAAAAGAAAGGCACACGAGTTGAAGACTACCGTCACGATGAAAAACAAACACACCCCCCATAACAATCTCATCATCCACGGGTGCGGGACGTTATGTTGCCAGTTTAGTTATGTTGTGAGTTTTGGATATACTTCCCTTTAAATATCAAAAATATATTTTCTTTGAATTTGATTCTTATACTTGAGTTGTTATCAGAAT
>JAFCZU010000705.1 GCA_019314185.1 Deltaproteobacteria bacterium
AACATTGAAATTATAGCTTTTATCTTCAGGAGTGTTGATTACATATTGACTTGTATTTGGGGTAATTACCGCATCACTGGTGATATCTGTGTTATTTCCATCAAGCAATGTAACAGACTTAATGCCTGCCAGATTATCTCCAAAACTCTCAGACAATGTAACAGTTCCTCCCTGAGAAGGTATTGTGGCATTATTTTTAGGAAAGAATGAAATCATTGTTGGTGGAACATTATCGACCTCAACGGTAACCTGTGCAGATGTTGTTCCTCCCTCTCCAACCGCTGTCAATGTATATGTTGTTGTCAATGATGGGGAAACAGTCCTGGAGTCTGACTTGGTCGCAGTTCCGACGTCTTGGTCAATATCAATGCTTACATCAGCATGTTCAACATTCCATGAAATGGTGCTGGTTCCACCCAGAGCAATAAGATCAGGCGTGCCGGTGAAATCAACGACAGGTGCCGGATCAATAATTGAATTAACTGTCAAATCAAAGCGCTGAAGTGTGGTTAATTCATTATCACTTACTGTGATTGTAATAATGCATGTTCCATGTTTGTCCGGGGCAGGACTGACTACAATAGTTCGCTTTTCGCCGGATCCCAGCACAATATTCTCATTGGGAATTAAATCAGTGTCTGAAGATTTTGCTATTATACTCAATTGTTCGACAGGCGTATCAACATCAGAAATGGTAAAATGCAGCACCTCTGTTGTGGTATCTTCATCTATTGTCTGATCAGGAATAATAGAAATTGATGGTTTGTCATTTACATTAAGTACAGTAATGCTGAAGCCAGGCAATGAAGCTTTTGCACCTGCACTGTCTGTTACTTCGATTAATATGTTATTTGCAGTTCCAACATCCTTATTTCCCGGGGTCCCAGTCAGCGTTCCTGTAATTGGGTCAAAAGAAGCCCATGAAGGTTTGTTTGTTATACTAAAAGTTAATGTATCTCCTGTATCATCATCTGAGGCTGTTGGAGTAAAATTATAATTTTCATCTTCATTAATTTGAGTTGCGGGAGAACCATTAATTTCTGGGATATCATTGACATAGTCAGGGGCTGCAGCAAATGCAAACCCGGAAATCAGAGTTACAATAATTATTTGCGTTAGGAACGCCCACGTTCCTTATGTAATATTTTTATTATTTATTAATCGGTTTCAACCACTACCTCTGGTAGTGGAAAGATAAAAGGTTTTACTGTTGTAGTAATTATTCAGTACATAATGTACCTCCATAGAAGGATACAAAATAGGAGATACATTATGAAAGAAGGTGAATTTAACGTAAGCGTTCACAGGCACTGCATATGCACGTTTTCAGGGCAATCAACATAGCATACTATAGTTGATTATTCTGAAAATGCACATCTACAGCACCTGTAAAAAGCTTACGTGGAAGCAGCCTTGTTATAATGCCAGTTCTCCCGTGAACGGTTACCAATTTATGAATGTATTTACCATATAGTGTTTTGCTCGAAATATCGCAAGAAGCTTTTGTAAAATGATATATATTTTATGCCGTCAAAAAGACTTGGTAGAAGTTTTAGAATTGAATATTCAAGTTGACCATGTTCATAGTTTCAATTCCGCCCAAGTATTCAGTACCAACTTTTATGGGATTTTTGAAAGGGAAAATGGCATTATGCGCAAGAGATTGGTGCAGATCAAGCGAAAAATCGCTCAATTCAGACAAAAATAAATTATTCGGAGCTTATTGACAGTTTAAATCAAAAATTATATTGATTCCTACTTGCTTCAATTATATTTTTTGGGTATTGGAGAGGTGGCCGAGCGGCTGAAGGCCCCGCTCTCGAAAAGCGGTATCCTGTTAATAACGGGATCGTGGGTTCGAATCCCACCCTCTCCGCCAATAATAAAATGTTTCGGAATTTCTACAACTTATTGAAATTCCCCCGCGACTTTAGTCGAGTCGTTAAATTTATAGATTAGGGCGATCACAAGGATCGCCCCTACCGGAGAGATGTCCGAGCTGGCTGAAGGAGCACGACTGGAAATCGTGTGTGCTGTCAAAAGCGGCACCGAGGGTTCGAATCCCTCTCTCGCACCGAGGGTTCGAATCCCTCTCTCTCCGCCATCAGGGAATTGGAAATAAACAATATACCATCTTGCTTGTCTTTTTGCCCATCTTCGGCGTTGCGTCTTTCGTTATATAGCCTTGCTATGCGCCTTCAGCCGCGCCTTGAAGATGAACAAAAATCCTGCGCAATCCTGGTATATTCTTTATTTCCAAGTCCCTTAATTAATCAGGAAAATTCTATATGTCCTACCTTGTTCTTGCTCGCAAGTATCGACCCCAAACCTTTGACGAGGTTATAAAACAAAACCACGTCACCCAAACTTTAACTAACG
>JAFCZU010000051.1 GCA_019314185.1 Deltaproteobacteria bacterium
GCGCCTCTGTGCCTTTGCCACTCTGCGCCTGAATAGTATAAAATTTGTATATGATAGTAAAAGAAAAAATATCAGTGATAATCAGCGTAGATTGGTAGCTGAATAGTTACAAATTTTTCTGAATATTATATAATAAAATAGTGAGATTCAATATGGATGTAGTTAATCAATTAAAATCGCTTTTACAGGAAGCAGAGTTTTATCGCTCCCAGGGATTATTCGATGAAGCAAAAACAAAATATCTTAATGTATCAAAATTAATAAAAAATAATAAACAGCTTAAAACAAGACAGAAACTTATTAATGGCATTACTTTGAAGATTAAAGGTATTGATAAGGCTATAGACAAAATAGAGAAAGCAATTGAAAAACCTGAATTGTCAGCAGAAGTTCAGGATGTTATTAAAAAGATGTTCTTATTTGCGGCTGAAAGCAAGGATATGGGCGCTCTTGACGGTGCAATAGCCTTGGCCAGGTTTGGTCAGTACAAGCGGGCTTTAACAGAATTTAATAAATTAATAAAAAAGGAACAATTACAGATTGCTGCAGCTAAAAATATCATAAAATGCCACATGTTTCTTACTTCAATAGATGATGCCATTAAACAATATCAACAATGGGTTGATAATAATACCTTTATTCCGGAAAAGCTGGATAAAATCCGTGTTTTCCTTCAAAATATTCTTAATAAACACGAAATTGATAAAACGCTGTTTCAGTCAAAAGAGGCTGAAAAAGTAATAGATGATGAATTAGAGGAAGACGAAATACTTGATATCAGCTCCATTGCTATTGTTATGGATAGCGGCCCCAAAAAGGGAGAGCTGGTTGAGTTTGATGTTACTTTCCAGTCAGGGAATGTAATAAGTATGTTAATACCGGAAAAAGAAAAAGAATTAATAGAAAATTTTAAGGTCGGCGTTATTTTAAATGATATTCAGTTTTATTCTTTAATAGCAATGTTTAGCGGTTCAGGTGTTATTGTTTCATTGACAGAGATTAACATTGGGCCCAGAAGAGGGGATTATAACCTTGATATAGAAATCATAAATTCATAAATTCATAATTTCGGATTTTGTTAATAATAATGGCGTCGTGAAAAGTCCGATATACCAATTAATCGTTATTCCCGCGAAAGCAGGAATCAAGTCTTTTCAAGCAGTTGCAGAGCATCTGGACTCCGGTTTTCACCGGAGTGACGACTTTTTATGGGTTCATTAATAGTATGGTGTCGTAAAAAGTCCCATCTACTGCGTTGCAGATCAAAATATATGGCTATTTTTAATATTAAAAAACGAGAAATAGAGTGCAAAATCGTTTATTACGGACCGGGTAGATGCGGGAAAACAACTAATCTTGAATATATATTCAAGGCCTATAAAAAACAAGTTGCCGGCAAAATGGTTTCAGTTAACACAGAAAGCGATCGAACTCTTTTTTTTGACTTTCTTCCTATCGGACTTGGAAAAATAAAAGGTTGTGATGTCCGGGTACAGTTATATACAGTGCCTGGTCAGGTTCAATATGGTTCAACCAGAAAACTTGTTTTAAGAGGGGTTGACGGAGTTGTTTTTGTCGCTGATTCACTAAAAGTCAGGCGTGAAAAAAATATGCTTTCCTTAAAGGATCTTCAGATGAATTTAAAGGAATATGGCATTAATATCGTTAAAATTCCTCTTGTTCTGCAGTACAATAAGAGAGATCTTGCAGAAAAGGGCCTTCCTGTAATGTCTGTAGAGCAGATGGAAAAAGATTTAAACAGACAACTTAAAGTGTCATCTTTTTCCGCAAGTGCGTTTGTCGGTCGGGGTGTTGGTGATACATTAAAGGCATGCATGGAACTAACCTTAAAACACCTTCATAAAGAACTGAAATGGGGTTATCATATATGAACAAAGTTGTTTTTGCAGGCAGTCTTGAGTTCCTTAATTTGGGAGAAGTATTACAGCTTCTTGGCTCAAATGGCAGTACAGGCATTTTGCGTATAACCAGCAAATATGCCAAGAGCTCTGGACTAATATACTTACTGAATGGCAATCCTGTAAATGCGTCAGCCGATTCATTGAGTGGTATTGAGGCAGTTTATTCCTTGTTTGGCTGGCTCAAAGGAGATTTTGAATTTACTCAGGAACAGGTTAACGTAGAGAATGTTATCAAAAAAAGCCGAATGAAAATAATTCTGAACAGTTTAAGTATGCTTGATGATGGTGTTATTAAAAAGTTAGGACCTGTGTCTTTTGATAAAATATCTGACAGCTCGGGCAAGTCAGTGACTGTTCCAATTATCAAGGGGCCTCTTGTAGATTATATGTACGTAGTTGATGAAGAAGAGTTTACTGACGGCCAGGAAATTGTCATGGAAGGAAAATATGGTAACTGGATCTGGGTTGTTCTTGAGGGGGTTGTGGAGATTGTCAAAAAAACAGCTTATGGGCCAGTGACCATTCTCAGAATAGGAGAAGGCGCATTTGTAGGAAGTATGGCTTCTTTTTTAATGGAAGGGAGTGTTCGCAGCGCTACAGTTGTAGCTAATGGTAATGTTCAACTGGGCGTTATGGATTTAAAGCGTCTTTCCATTGATTTTTCATGCTTGTCACATGAATTCAGAGGGCTTGTATTAAGTCTCGACAAAAGATTGAAACAGGTGACGGAAAGGGCAGTCGGCATAAATATTGATTGTGACCTGGTAGATAAATTGATCAAAGATAATAAGCCAATAATTAAACAGGGTGAGGCTGAAGATAAAATATATATTATTTCAGAAGGCGAAGCATGGGTTGTTCGATATACAGATAATAAACATGTGATGCTGGCAAATCTTTGTAAAGGAGATGTTTTTGGACATGTTCCTTTTTTTGATACAGGTCATGAATCGTTTTCCGCTTCTGTTTATGGATCAAACGATTTGAAGGTAAGAACTGTTAATTCTGAGGATCTTCAGAATGAATATAATAATCTTTCATCCATTTTTAAAAATATTGTCGAAAACATTGCAACATGCATATCGGTTACAACCAGACTGGCGTGTAACTACTCAGGTGGATAGGCTGAAGGTTGAAGACTGTTAGGGAAAAGCGCATTTTGAAGCTATGTTTGATGCAAGAATCAGACTCGGTCGCCTCGCCTGAGCTCGCGATGAGAGCTTCAGCCTGACTACGCAAGTAGTTACAAAACCGCTCTATAAAAAATCGTAAAACATGATAATAAACAACAGAAAGCATCATAGAATCGATTCATTAAATTTAATATCTTATGTTTGTTTTGATGAAGATAATAATCCTGTAATGCAGGGAATGGGAAGAACGTTGAATGTCAGTGAAAGCGGAATTCTTCTCGATACCAACGTTATGATCGATTCAAATTATACTTTGTCGTTGAAAATAGGCCTTGAAGATGAACTGATGGATATTAAAGGAAAGGTTGTTTATTCCAGGTCAGGCGGGGATGGAAACTTTAAAACTGGAATTCAATTGTTTGAAATCGAACAAAACACATTGAAACTATTAAAAAAATATATCAAAAGATTTATGATGGTCTCGTAAAAAGTAGAATTTACCAGAGAGCACAGAGACAACTATTTGCAATTTGTAAAAAATCTAAAAAGCGTTAAGGGCTTGATATAACATTTAACACCTAATGTTTGATGAAGAGGTTTTAATATATGGAACAAATAGTAATTAAAACAAATTTTCCGGACTTAAACTTGATAAAATGCGGGAAGGTTAGAGATTTATACGATCTTGGCGAGGAACTTTTAATCGTTGCGACAGATCGAATATCAGCTTTTGACGTTATAATGCCGGATCCTGTCCCCGATAAAGGTAAAATACTGACCCAGATTTCACTTTTCTGGTTCAAGGTAATGGAGCCTCTTATAAACAATCATGTAATTACCGCCAACGTGGATGACTATCCGTCAGTTTGTAAACCTTATTCTCAAATTCTGCGAGGAAGGAGTATGCTTGTTAAAAAGTCAAAGCCGCTTTCTATTGAATGTGTTGTAAGAGGATATATATCAGGTTCAGGTTGGAAATCATACCAGGAATCAGGAGCTGTCTGCGGTATAAAACTTGCTGAAGGCCTGAAGGAATCCGACAAACTTCCAGAGCCGATTTTTACTCCCTCAACAAAAGAAGAGACTGGACTTCATGATATAAATATTAATTTTGAAGAAGCTGAAAAAAGGATCGGAAAAGCTGCTGCAAATAAGGTAAAAGAGCTTAGTATTGCAATATATAAAAAGGGTTTTGAATTAGCTGAAAAAAAAGGAATAATCATTGCCGATACAAAATTTGAATTCGGTTTTTTGGGAAACGATATTATTCTTATTGATGAAGTGCTGACACCTGATTCATCCAGATTTTGGCTAAAAGATACTTACACGCCAGGCGGATCGCAAAAGAGTTTTGATAAACAGTATGTTAGAGATTATCTGATTTCAATAAACTGGGACAAAAAGCCGCCAGCGCCATCTCTTCCCGACTATGTTATCAGTAATACACGCAAAAAATATATTGAAGCATTAACACAGATTACCGGCAGTGACCTGTCCTGAGATCGGAAGTTGGAGGTCAGGGATCAGATATCAAAGTAAACTGCAACGAACAACCCTTCTTAATTCGAAGTTTCGTAACATTTTAGCTTTTTGAAAAAATTTAACTTTGACAGCGGTTTTTGAACCGCAGAATATCGAACAAGGAATTATGAATGTCGAAGTAATGTATTCTATCATTTTTTAATATGTAAAAAGATAGCTTGCCGGGGCATAGCCGTAAGCTACGCTTGGAGCGTAGCGATTCCACAATTCGACATTCGATATTCAAATGATGATGGCTTGAATCGGCATATTCTATCTTTTTACGAGGTCTGCATTGAAAATAAAAACCGTAAAACTATCTTGTATCGATTTAAAAGATAATACCTACCGTATAACAACAAGGTCGGATATTGACGATCTTGTTAATTCAATAAAAAATATTGGGTTGATAAATCCGCCATTATTAAAATTGGATGGATTAAAGTATATTATTGTATGCGGTTTCAGGCGAATAAATGCCTGCAAGTTTCTTGGCTATCCCGGAATTGAAGCTGCAATAGTTGATTCCAATGCAGACAATCTCGAATGTGTAAAGCTTGCAATAACAGATAATGCGCTGCAAAGGCCGCTTAACCTTGTCGAAAAATCCAGATCCATTAATATGCTTTCCTGTTTTTACGACGATTATAACAGTCTGTCAAAAGCAGCATCAGTACTTGGCTTGCCTGAAAATCCTTCATTTGTAAAAAAAATTGAAACCATCTGCCATCTTCCCTCTGTCATTCAAAATTGCATACTTTCTGAAACGGTTTCGCTAAGTGTGGCAATAGAGCTTGGCATGTTTAACCGCGATGAGGGTATTGTTTTTGCGAATCTTTTTAATAATCTTAAATTAAGCTTGAATAAACAGAGAGAAATAATAACTCTGATTAAAGAAATATCTGTTCGTGATGATATCTCAATCATGGAGGTCTTCCAGGAAAGCGATTTCCTGGAAACTCTAAATGATAATAATCTTGATCGATCACAAAAGAGCCAGAAAATAAGATTTTATTTAAAACAGCGTCGTTACCCTGAAATAACAAATGCTGATAAAAAGTTTAAACAAAACATTAAAGAGCTAAAACTTGGGAATAATATTAAACTGGTTCCGCCCAATAATTTTGAAGGAGCTACTTATACCTTAAAGTTATTCTTTAACAATACAGAGGAACTTCAAAACAGCCTGGACACTGTAAATGGTATTTGTCAAAGGCGCTCGCTAAATAAAATCTTTAACATCTAATATCTCCCATCCTTACTTCGAGATTCATAATTTCTTGTTTGATATTCTGCGGTTCAAAACAAATCCGTAAGTTTAAATTCGTTTTAAAAAACTAAAGTGTTATAAATTTTAAAGCAAAATATACTGCCTGTGATTTTAAGTACGGCGCCAATCAATTAAGTATAAGATTCTTGATACCTTCTTAGATTCAATATGTTATATCTCTTTTGCGTCTGGTCGTAATGAATTTTATAATTTATTTTCAAATTTAATTATCCATCTGCTTTGTGGTAGAAATGAGTTTGTAAATTTATGATTATCAATTATGCAAAAAAACGAATATTTCCTTGACTAAACAGTAGATAACAATTATAAGAGTTTTTAACAAATAAATTTGATTCAGGGAATTATGGGAATACAGGAAAGAAAAGAACGAGAAAAGGAAAGAAGGCGTCAACAAATAATGATTGCCGCAAAAAAAGTCTTTTCTTTTAAGGGGTTTAACAAGGCAACAATGGAGGATATTGCCAGTGAAGCAGAGCTGAGCCCTGGTACTCTTTATCTTTATTTCAAGAATAAAGATGAGTTGTGCGCCTCTCTTTCTCTAAGGATACTTCAATATCTGAATGTTCGATTAAAACATGTCAGCAGCGAGAAGGGCTTAGAGCCGGAACAAAGGTTGGATGCATTAAAGGTGGCCATGTATGATGTTCATGAATTTGATCCTTTAATACTGATTAATATGTTTCGTCTTCAATCGAGTGAAACCCTCAACAATTTATCACCTGAGCTTATTAAAGACATTACAGAATTGCTTAACAGTTCCCTCGGGGCAATGGCTTCAATATTTGAAGAGGGGATAAATAAAGGTGTTTTTATTGATGAAAAGCCTTTAGTCCTTGCAAATGTACTATGGTCGTTATTTTCAGGTATTGTTTTATGGAGAGAAAGTAAAAGGATAATGAGTGAGGGTAAAAATAATCTTAAATTAACTTTTGAAATACCATTTGAAATATTTTGCAGGGGAATAAAAAAATAAACAATTGTACGTAATTGTTAGAATTGTCAGAAATTATAACCCTTGAATGCTGTTTTTCAAGGGTTCCTTTTTAGGTGAGGGGTAATATTAATAATAATTAATATCTTGGGTTAGAGGGGGTTATATGTCCAATAAAGAAGCTGTAGAAACATCCGAAGCACAAATAGCTGTTCACTGGCAGGAAGAGAAATATGTTTATCCTCTTGAAAAATTTATTGCACAGGCGAACCTCACTGATGAGAGCATTTATGACAGGTTTAGTCTAAATAATTTTCCTGAATGTTTTACGGAATACGCTGATCTTTTACACTGGGATAAGAGCTGGGATACTATTCTTGATACAAGTGATGCGCCATGCTGGAAGTGGTTTGTTGGAGGAAAGATAAATGCCTGTTACAACTGTGTTGACAGACACCTTGAGAAGAATAAAAACAAAACCGCAATACATTTTGTTCCGGAGCTTGAAAATGAGCCGGTGCAGCATATTACGTACCAGGAACTTTATGTAAGGGTTAATGAGATGGCAGCGCTTCTTCAAGATTTTGCCGGATTAAAGACTGGTGATACTGTGACGCTTCATTTGCCAATGACGGCTGAACTTCCAATAACGATGCTGGCTTGTGCCAGACTCGGCGTTATTCATTGTGAAGTGTTTGGAGGATTTAGCGGCAAAGCATGTGCTGACAGGATTGAAGATGCAAAAAGCAGAGTGTTAATCACCATTGATGGATATTATAGAAGCGGCAAACTTATTGATCACAAGCAAAATGCTGATATTGCCGTTGATCTGGCCAAAAAGGCAGGCCAGACCGTTGATAAGGTATTGGTATGGCAGCGTTATCCTGGGAAAAATTCCACTCCGACACCGATGGTTGATGGCCGTGATTATTTTGTAAATGATTTGCTTAAGGATTATCGAAGAAAAAGGGTTGAGCCTGTGGCAATGCCGGCCGAAGCTCCTTTGTTTCTCATGTACACAAGCGGAACAACGGGAAAACCAAAAGGGTGTGAACATAGCACAGGTGGCTATCTTTCTTATGTGGCAGGCACATCAAAGTATATTCAGGACATTCATCCAGAAGACGTTTACTGGTGCATGGCTGATATCGGATGGATTACCGGTCATTCATATATTGTTTACGGCCCATTGGCTCTGTGTGCTTCAACTGTTATTTATGAAGGTGTTCCTACTTATCCTGATGCCGGCAGAGCATGGAGAATAGCCGAAGAGCTGGATGTTAATATATTCCATACAGCGCCCACGGTGGTACGGGCATTAAGAAAGGTCGGTCCTGATGAACCGGCAAAATATAACTATCACTTTAAACATATGACCACAGTTGGAGAGCCGATAGAACCGGAGGTCTGGCGGTGGTATAAAAAAGTGGTTGGAAAGGATGAGGCTGTTATTGTCGATACCTGGTGGCAGACAGAGACCGGTGGTTTTCTGTGCAGTACCGTTCCTGCCATAAAACCGATGAAGCCGGGTAGCGCAGGTCCCGGCGTTCCAGGCATTCATCCTGTGATCTATGATGAAGACGGCAATGAAATCAAGGCAGGAGATGGTAGAGCCGGCAATATATGCATAAAAAATCCGTGGCCTGGCGCATTCCAGACAATCTGGGGCGACAGAGAACGATATGTTGATACCTATTATGCGAGATATTGCAAAGATAAAAACAGCAAGGATTGGCGTGATTGGCCTTATCTTACAGGCGATGCTGCTATGGAATCCGAAGACGGATATTTCAGGATATTAGGCAGAATTGACGATGTAATCAATGTTTCAGGTCACAGGCTGGGAACAAAAGAGATTGAGTCCTCAGCTCTTACGGTTATGGAGGTGGCAGAGGCGGCTGTTGTTCCGGTTTCCGATACTATCAAGGGGGTTGTTCCTGATCTGTATATTTCTTTAAAGCCGGGATATGACCCAACCGATGAACTGGCTATGAAAATATCAGCCGCCATTTGTGATACCATCGGGAAAATCGCAAGACCAAGAAAGGTCTGGCTTGTATCAGATATGCCGAAAACACGTTCAGGCAAGATCATGCGCAGGGTGCTTGGGGCCATTTCAAATAAAAAAGATGTGGGTGACGTATCTACGCTGGCTAATCCTGCAATTGTTGATGAAATTCAGAAAAAGGTTGTAAACTAACTAAGGGCTCGCACAAAAATAACTTTACATTTTAAGCGCTGATGCATCAAGCCTGACTGCGTTGCGAAAGCTCGGAATATGCTTGATATTACTGCACTTTCGTGCCTTGTCAGCCTGGCGTCTCAACACTTGAAATTGTTAACTTATTTTTGCATGAACCCTAAAGAGAAATTCTGGTTTTTGAAAGCTTATGAAACTTACAGCTTAAAATATTTAATCCACAGATTTCGCAGATTACACAGATTATTCTAAATCACTTGAAGTCTGTAGAGGTTAATTCCCCGCAGCTTGCTGCGACATAAAGCACTCATTTTGGATACCCCGCTGCTTGCGGCGGGGTAGTTCATTCAAAAATTTCTCCTTTTCATATTCTTTTACATCAAGCCGCTTCTTAAAACTCAAGTTTCGCACCCTTGATTTCTATCAATATCAAGACACCGATTCTTTCCTATCGACAAATTTCCTGAAGAGTCCTTGCCGGAAAATGGTTGACATTATTATTTTTCGTGTTAGAATATTTTGTGTACGAAACATTCTAACACGAAAGAAGTGAGCTATGACAAAAAAAAAGATAGAACATTCAACCAAACCAGAAAGAGTACGTTTGCAAGATGATTTCTTTGAAACATTAGAATTTCGCATTCTCAGGACCTTGCGGAGGATTATCCGCGCTGTGGACATTCATTCGCGGAAGCTTAACATCGAGTTCAAAATTACGGCTCCGCAAATGATCTGTCTTTATTTGTTGGCACGACAGGACAGGATGACACTTTCTGAGCTGGCAAAAGAGGTCAGTCTTGGCGTCAGTACTGTAAATGGAATTGTGGATCGTTTGGAAAGAAAAGAGTTGCTTACCCGCAACCGTAGTAAAGAAGATCGGCGGAAGGTGTTTCTGGAGCCGACTGATGCGGGACGAGAACTAATTAATGCCGCCCCATCTCTTTTGCAGAATCGTTTTTCAGAAAGCTTGAAAAATTTGCCGGAACTGGAGCAGGCTGCCATTGCACTGTCGTTGGAACGGGTTGTAGAACTTATGGAAGAGGAACGTTTGGATGCCTTGCCTGATTCCAAACACACAACTTGATTAATCAAACAGGAGGAAATATTGATGAGTTTATCTGTAGCACAAGAACGTATTATTCAGGCAATTGACGAAAATGCAGCCAGTTCTCAATGGCGGGACTGGAAGTGGCAAGTACGCAACTGTATTCGAGATCTGAATACCTTCGAGCGTTTGCTGGATATCCGGCTGCCTGAAGAAGGGCGCCGTGAATTTGCCGAAACCGTGAAAAAGTTTCCCATGTCAATCACGCCCTACTATCTTTCGTTAATTGACACTGATGACATGGAAAACGATCCTGTATTCAAACAATCGTTTCCGTCGCCACTGGAACTTCAAGTGAAAAACTGCGACATGTCTGATCCGCTGCACGAAGACAAAGACAGCCCTGTGCCGGGTGTCACACACCGATATCCTGACCGGGTTCTTCTGCTGGTAAGCAACAGGTGCGCCATGTATTGCCGCCACTGCACTCGAAAGCGCCTTGTGGGCGACGCGGACAACATTCCGAACCGAAAGGAAATCAGCAAAGGAATCAATTACATCCGCAATACGCCGCAGGTGAGAGATGTACTGCTTAGTGGAGGAGACCCATTTCTTCTTTCAGACGAATATCTTGACTGGATTCTTGGGGAATTGCGCTCTATCGATCATGTAGAGGTAATCCGGATTGGAACGCGCACGCCTGCCGTGCTTCCTTATCGTATTACGAATAAACTGGTAACCATGCTGAAAAAGCATCATCCGCTTTGGATTAACACGCATTTCAATCATCCACGGGAACTTACAAGATCATCCAGAGAAGCTCTTGCTCAATTGGCGGATGCGGGCATTCCGTTGGGGAATCAGTCTGTTCTCCTCTCAGGTGTCAACGATTGTCCTCGCATAATGCGAGCATTGGTGCATAAGCTGGTCGCCAACCGCGTTCGTCCATATTATCTCTATCAGTGTGACCTTTCGAAAGGTCTATCGCATTTTCGCACCCCGGTTGGGAAGGGAATTGAAATTCTTGAAAGTCTGATCGGGCATACCAGCGGTTTTTGTGTGCCGACCTATGTAATCGATGCACCAGGCGGTGGCGGGAAAATTCCCGTTATGCCTAACTATCTCATCTCCTGGTCTACAAACAAGGTTGTTTTACGAAATTACGAAGGTGTGATCACTATGTACGAAGAACCCGATTCCTATGAACCTGTATTCTGTGACAGGAAATGCGAAAACTGTGAGTTGCAGTTGAACTTGGATGATGCTAGTGAAATAAAAGCTATTGGTATCGAAAAACTGCTCGCCGATCATGACAGATCCATCGTCCTTGTCCCGGATCACAACGAGCGGTATGAAAGGCGGTTTGATTAGAGAAAAGGTTTTTTATGGATATTGTTGAGACATTTAAAGGCTCACTGATTCAGCACGGTTTGCTGAACCGAAGAATTTACCTGATGAAGTTGGGCGATGCTGACCCTGACCAGCTCATACCCGCGTTGAAAGAATTAGCTGAAAAAAGAAAATACACAAAGATTTTTGCAAAAGTTCCATCCTCTAAAGCTGGATATTTTTTTGACGCGGGATACCAAAAAGAGGCTGTTGTTCCGAATTTCCATAATGGCTGCGAAGATGTATCGTTTTTGGGATGCTTCATATCCCCAAAACGTAAAGAATCTGCTCAAACCGATAAACTGGATAATATTCTAAATATGGCTAAATCGAAAGGAGCCGAAAACGTTGAGAACAAGCCAATATCGTCTGAAGCCGAAATTCGCCAGTGTAATCTGAATGATGTTTATGCCATGAGTAATATCTACAAGGTTGTTTTCCCGACTTACCCATTTCCAATAGATTCGCCTGAATATCTGTTAGAGACAATGCACACACATGTGGTTTACTTTGGCGTGGAGATTGAAGGGAAATTGGTAGCATTATCTTCTGCAGAAATGGATGAATCCAGCCAAAACGTTGAAATGACGGACTTTGCTACTTGTTCGGCATGGCGGGGGAACGGCTTTGCATACCATTTACTGAAATGCATGGAAGAAGAAATGAAAACAAGAGGTATTAAGACGGCCTATACTATTGCAAGGGCTATTTCCTATGGAATGAATATTACCTTCGCAAAAATGGGGTATGCTTTCGGAGGACGTTTGGTCAATAATACGAATATTTCCGGACAAATAGAAAGCATGAATGTCTGGCACAAATCTCTAAGACCTTTGTAAAAAGTCCTCTTTCGCCTAAATAGCGCTAAAGCTTCACTTCGTACCGGCGTCAGGCTTAAATTGTAATCCTCGAAATACTCAATGTATTCCTGAGGTTAAACCTGATTTAAAAATTTGGTCGTCTTCTCTATCAAGACGGTAAGGGTTGAAAATAACATTTTTACAGCAAAATCATTTGCTTATATTTTGTAAACAGCAACCTGTGCAACATACATTATGATCAGGCGCAAAGGAGATATAACATATTTAATTTAATGATGTATTAAGCATCAATCTTATATTACAGGCAGTATATTTCGGTTTAAAATTTATTTTTAGCCCTTGCCGTCTAACGCTTTGGCTAAATTAAAGGGTGCGAAACTTGAGTTATAAACTAATGTACTCACAAGTCTGTTTGTCCCATAAGTCCCTATTCTCCACGCGTAATCTCTTCCGCTATCAATTCAGCTTGTTTCAAAACTGTTTCAGTTGCCAATTTCTGCATATCCGGTGGATAGCCATACTGCCGTAATGTTCTTTTTACAATGACCTTTAATTTTGCTTTTACGCTTTCCTTGATGGTCCAGTCGATGGAAGCGTTGGCCTTTACCTTTTGAAACAACACAACTGCCAGTTCCCTCAGTTTGTCTTTTTTCATTACCTCACGAGCGCTGTCGTTACTGGCAATGGCGGTATAAAAAGCATATTCAAAATCAGACAGTCCCATTTCTTGAGGCTCTTTGTCCATCTTCTGAATTTCTTTGCTCAATTCAATTAATTCTTCAATGACTTCTGCTGCTTTCAAAATGCTTAACAGGATATCCAGGCTTGTATTTCAAGGTTCTAAATAAAGCTTCTGAATA
>JAFCZU010000352.1 GCA_019314185.1 Deltaproteobacteria bacterium
CTGATAAGGAAATGTCTCAACTTCAATTGGAAAATCATGATATTTTGCCTAATTGGAATTACACGATTCGGCCAACAAAAATGTGAAGTTATTTATTGTTGACTCCTAAGCACATTTATCCATATAAAATCCTTATCCCCCCACTTCCCGAGCAAAAAGCTATTGCCGACCTGCTTTCCACCTGGGATGAGGCCATCGAAAAAACCGAACGGCTGATTCAGGTGAAGGAAAAGCGGTTTAAGGCTTATGTCCAGAGATTAATAGACCAGCGTTGTATCGAATGGACGCATATTAAACCAAAAAAAATATTTGATACGATCACTGAAAAGAATTTTCCAGACGAAGAGTTGCTTTCTGTAACTCAAGATCGTGGCGTCATTCCACGGAGCATGCTGGAAGGCCGTGTGATGTCACCTAATGGAACAACGGCCAGTTATAAGCTCATCAAATCAGGAGATTTCGTAATCAGTCTTCGTTCCTTTCAAGGGGGCGTCGAATATTCAAACTATAAGGGAATTATAAGCCCTGCATACACAGTATTACGACCCAAAATTGACATAAACACTGAATTCTATCGCCATTTCTTCAAGACGTATATCTTCATAGAGAAGTATCTAAATCTTGCTGTGATTGGAATCCGAGATGGGAAACAGATTAGCATACCCGACTTTATGAGTATCAAAATTCCTGTTCCAACACTCGAAGAACAAAAACAAATAGCCGAAACGCTATCCACCGCACAGCAGGAAATCGACCTGCTTAAGCAACTGGCGGAAAAATACAAAACCCAGAAGCGCGGTTTGATGCAGAAACTGCTCACGGGTGAGTGGCGAATCAAACCTGAAATCCTGAATAAATACAAGGAGGCATAGTTATGGTGAAAGGTAAAAACCAGCATGTTGTAAAACATCCGGAGGGATGGGCTGTTAAAGGAGCCAGCAACAGTAAAGCAACCAAAGTGACCAGAACACAGACAGATGCGATTGAGGCTGCTCAGAATATTGCCAGAAATCAGCAGTCGGACACCAAAATTCATGGTCGGGATGGAAAAATCCGAGCTGGCAACAGCTATGGAAATGATCCGTGCCCTCCGAAGGATAACAAATAGGAGATATAGTTGATGAGTAAAGTTGCTTATCCAGATCTCCAAGATGCTGATTTTGTTTTTAAGGCATTGCTTGGGCACGGCATGTTTGCCGATATGCTTCCCCCATGTTTCACGTCTGAAAGTTTTTTTAAATACATCAAAAATAAAAAAATCCCTGACAAAATAAAAAATCACGCATACATTGAATATCGTGCATCCAGAAACACCAATGTGCCAAGGCAACTGTCGATTCCTCACCCGAAGCCATACTGGCATTTATGCAGTCATATTAAAGAGCATTGGGAAAAAATTAATCAACATATTGGAAAGCCAGAAAAAAACTTTACCTTTTGTCATGTTCGTAAAATCAAAGATAAAAAGCACATTTTTGAGATGAATTACAATGGCACTGATAAATGGACTCAGGAAGAAACCATTTTAGATTATGGCTTAGGTTGCCAGTATATTGTTTCAGCAGATATATCTACTTGTTTTCCCAGTATTTATGCACATTCAATCCCATGGGCTATAAAAAGTAAAGAGTGGGCAAAAAAACATCGATATCCCAGCTGGCATAAATGCAATAAAAATAATGCTGAAAAAAATGAATTATGGCCAAATGATTTAGATACTATTTCTCGTTCTATAAAGGATGGAGAAACCAATGGTCTTTTAATTGGTCCTCACTCTTCAAATATTATTTCTGAAATCATCTTAACTCAGATTGATTGCGTTTTACAGTCTAATGGATTTAAAAATGTTATTCGTCATATTGATGATTATGAGTTTTTTGCAAAGGATGAAAAAGAAGCAAAAGATTTTCTTCGCATACTTGATATAGAGTTAAAAAAGCATGAACTTGCGCTTAACGCAAAAAAAACAAAGATTACTTCTTTTCAAGAATTTTCCTCTTCCAGTTGGATCAGTCAGCTTAATCAATTTTCATTTCCGGAAAATAATGGCCATGAAATTGGGTTTACCACAATTAATTCATACATTGATTATGCACTAACTCTGTCACATGACATTAATAATTATGCAGTATTAAACTATGCCATAAAAGTTGTTTCAAAAAAAACATTATCGAAGAGAGCCAAACGTTTATATATTAAAAAAATTGCACAACTCGCTTTAAACCATCCATATATTTTGCCACTTCTTGAAAATTATGTTTTTATCTTTACTGATGAGAATTATAGTTTCCTTGATAACTTTTTGCTTCATCTAATGGATAGATCTTTACAAAATGGTGCGACAGATGCTCTTGCTTTTACATTTTATTACGCCATTAAGTATAAAAAAAGTTTAGAGATAGATAAGAAAACAGCGAATAATATTGTTGAATTGAATGATTGTATTTCTATGCTGTTAGCATTTAAATACGCTGAATCAGACAAAAAAGTTAGAAAAGTTTTTATTAGGAAAGCTGATGAAATAAAAAAACTTTCTGAAAGAGAGCAGGATAAATTCTGGTTGTTCTTATATGAAACTCTAAGTGTAGAAAAATTGCCGGAATCTTTAAAGGACTTAAAAAAAGATAATATACACTTTCTAAAAATAGGAGAGGATATATGAATAGCAGAATAAAACACCTGCTCACCCGAATAGACGAACTAAAACAAAAATTGGATGCCTCCCGTCCTTTGCTTAACGAGACGATACTTCAGGCCATAGATATCGAATACACTTATAACAGTAACCGTATCGAAGGCAATACACTGACCTTACGAGAAACGGATCTTATCATTAATAAGGGGCTGACCATTGGCGGAAAGTCAATGCGTGAGCATCTTGAAGCGGTTAACCACTACGAGGCTATCGCTTTCATAAAAGAGCTTGTAACGGCAGACAGTATCTTAAATGAAAACATAATCAAAGATATTCACTCTCTTGTCTTGAGAGGTATTGATAGAGAAAATGCAGGAAAATATCGCAGAGTTCCCGTGTCAATTTCAGGAAGCCGGCACGAACCTCCTCAGCCCTGGCAGGTTCCGAAACTGATGGAGGATCTGAATTTCTGGATTCAAGAAGAAGCTGAAAATTTACATCCGGTTATCTTCGCTGCTGAAATCCATGAGCGAATTGCCACCATTCATCCTTTTATAGATGGAAACGGCAGAACTGCCAGGCTTTTGATGAATCTGGTTCTTTTACAAAACGGCTACACCATTGCCAATATCTCCGGAGATACAGAAAGCAGACTGGCTTATTACAATGCCTTGGAAAAATGCAATCTGAATCAAGACAAAACAGATTTCATGGTACTCATCACAGAGTATGTTTATGAAAGCATGGAAAAACTCGTAAGTAAATTGGGGCAAAACCATGACCAAGTTTGAAACCAACGAAAAGCACCTTTCGCAGATACCGGCTTTACATCTGTTGATAAACCTTGGATTTGAATACATTACACCCGCTGAAGCGCTGTATGAGCGTCAGGAAAGAACGTCAAATGTTCTTCTGGAAAACATTCTGCGCTCACAACTAAAAAAGATCAACCGTATCAGATACAAGGGGAATGAGTATCTTTTCAGTGAAGAAAATGTGCAGACTGCTATCCAGAAGCTTAAAAATATAAAGTATGATGGACTGCTTAAAACAAACGAAGCTGTGTATGACCTGTTGACGATGGGAACTGCATTAGAACAGACCATTGAGGGTAATTCCAAGAGCTTTAACCTTAATTATATTGACTGGCGCAATCCGCAGCGAAATCGTTTTCATGTAACCATTGAGTATAGTG
>JAFCZU010000353.1 GCA_019314185.1 Deltaproteobacteria bacterium
TGGCAGGATCAAAAGGATCATTGATCTCCATATCGAATCCTAATTTCTCACCGATATAATCAACTAATGCGCCGTAAAAATGAACCCCTCCGGAGTTGTAAATCTTACCAACACCCTCAACTTTAAAAGTTGTGGCGTAATATTTAAATGTCCTTTCCACCTGTCTGACCAATCTATCGACAGCGGGACTGATCATCTCAAGTATTTCCTCTTTTTTGAGATGAAAACCAATATCTTTTTCAGTCAGAGGAGTAGAATCAGGATTAAGGCTGAAAAGCACCTTTTGAGCCTGCCCGATATTCATGACTTCTGCATCAAAACCCACTGTAAGAGGTATTTCTTCCGGCTCTGTTACTTCGAGAGAAAAAGCTTTTTCGCTCTTGTTAAACCTTTCCATGAGGGACTCAACCATGCTGTTTACCCCGGTCTTGATACCCCGAGTCATGACAAGATTTCCCTTAAAAAAGATATTAATACGCGACCAGTCGTGGGCAATATGAAGATTGGTAACTGTTTGATCAGAAGCCGAAATCCAGCCGGTTTTTAACAGGTTTTGAATCGCAAATGGAGCAATTGATATGCCGGCAAGAGGAAAGCCTATCTTTGAAAAAAGATTTTTTGTTTTCTCTACCTCCTTTTTGGGAGCGGCATAAGCTATAACTACTATTTTGGCGACGCCTTTCTCAACAACTTCATCCTGCACTCTAAAATCAAATATGCTTTCTTCTTCATCAAAGTCCGCTTCTTTTTTAAGTTTCCAGTAAACTGTCTTTTCAATCTGCTTTTTCGCTGCCTTAGGTATCAGAAAATAGCGTATGTCAGCCCGGACAGCAGACATGATACTCCATATTTTAAACTCTTTCAAAGGACCGCAAAATTTGGTCAGAGATGATTTCAGGAAATCGTCAAACTCAGGAGTTTCCTCAGACAGGTCGGCATTAAATGGCATACGTTTAAAATCCAGTAATTGCCATTTTTGGTCGGGAAGCTGTTTGATCTTAACCAGCCTGAGATCGGCATAGCCGATATCAACCCCTACTGTAATTGGTTCTTTAGAAGGAATAACTTTGGATAGATAAGATTTAAAGGTTCTGGTTATTGGAGAGAGGGTAGAGGCAGCCGAAGTCTTGTCAGGTGGCACAGGCAGTGGATTATTGCCGCGGATTGCGTCAAGCAACTTTTCGGTAGAAGATATTTCATTATTTTGTGACAACACAGTAATAACTTAAAAACCCCTTAATATCAATTAGTTGTAAAACTATCTATTAAATATTTAGCTCATAAATAGTACGATTTGTCAAGGGTTAGTTATCCCAGAATATACCGGTTAACGCCCTATAATGTTTTCGCTCTTCATAAAATCTCTTTTTTGATATTGAGAAACAAAAAGAAAGAGTAACAACCTGAGTATTATACGAAAAAATACCTCAACTTGCTTTGCTGCTCCGCTTTTTTAAGCGCCATTTCCAGCATCAAGTTTATTTGCAATCTCAAAAGTCTTTACCCCGCACGTTGTCGTCAGGTGATGCATGGGTTTGCACAATTTACAGATTATACCAACAATAAGAGTCGAATTCGGAAGCACTTGGAGTTTCTGCAACGAATATAAAAAACTGGATTAGCGTGTTAAAGGCATCAGGACAGCCGAACAAGCCGCTCGGGCTCCTGAGATATAATCAAAAGTTGTGTTTAAGGGATTAGGTGGTGTATCCTTCGGGTAATTGTTAGCTGAGGCATTAGAGGTAGAAATCAAAGGCTTTTTATCACAGTACGCCGATCTTAAAGATGATAATGGGCGTATGAGAGTTACCCGCAATGGCTACCTGCCTGAGCGTAAGATCCAGACCGGAATCGGTCCTGTACCGGCTAAGGTTCCTCGTATTCGAGAGCATCAGCCGCTTCAAAACCATCTGGCAAGATGATTTAAAACAATGGCAACAGCGTGATTTATCCAATAAACGGTATGTATATATCTGGGCTGATGGCATATTCATGGTCGATTTCGAGTTGCACTCAAGGAACTTTATGGATTAGATTATGAATAACACAACAGCGAAAGAAAAAATTGAGCAATGTTTAGAGGAACTCGAAAAAATAAAAGATATAATCATTGCAATCGGTAGAACAAGTCATCCTGTTCCATTTTTAACCAAATACGCAATTGTTAAATCATGTGGGACAATTGAGATTTGCTTCAAAGCAATTTTATCAGATCATGAGCTTACACAACACAATCGGGTAACCGTGAAGGTTACCTTTTTAAAAACAGGTAGAGAAAACCATAAAGGTTGCTTTTTTGAAAATCCTTCACACATCAGACTGGCACATTGGCCGTTCTTTATATGGCCGGAAACGATACAATGAGTTTTCGGCATTTCTTGACTGGCTGGCAGAATTCATACAGGCCGAAAGTATTGATGCCCTGCTGGTTGCCGGAGATGTTTTTGATAACAGCACACCGAGCAATCATGCGCAGGAACTTTATTACCGGTTTCTCTGCAAAGTGTCTGCGTCCTGTTGCCGCCATATAGTAGTAATTGCGGGCAACCATGATTCACCTTCTTTTTTGAATGCGCCCAAAGAACTGCTGAGGGCTCTGAATGTCCATGTGGTCGGCTCGATCACAGATAACTCGGAGGATGAGGTCATTACTCTTATCGGAAATTCCGGCATCCCTGAGGCTATCGTGTGCGCTGTTCCTTACTTGCGGGATCGGGATATCCGCATTGTTGAAGCTGGTGAAAGCATAGAAGACAAGAACACCAAACTCATTGATGGTCTGCAAGAACATTATGCTGAAGTCTTTGAGATTGCTGAAGAAAAGCAGAGGCAATACGGCAATATCCCCATTATTGGAATGGGGCATCTTTTTACGGCCGGCGGAAAAACAGTTGAGGGAGATGGGGTAAGAGAGCTTTATGTAGGCTCACTGGCACATGTTGGTGAAGAGGTTTTTCCGGCATGCATAGATTACCTTGCTTTAGGACATTTGCACGTTCCGCAGAAGGTTGGGGCAACAGAGTATATTCGTTACTCCGGCTCGCCCATTCCCATGGGTTATGGAGAGACCTTTCAGGAAAAAAGCGTTGTGATTGTAGAATTTTCAAATGATCCGCAGATTACGCAAACAAACGCAGATGAAAGACAAAAAGAAAATAATCAGGGTGAATCTGTGAAATCTGAGGATAAATCATCCTTTAAAAATCCTCCCCCAAAAATCACCATTCACCCGGTTCCATGCTTTCAGGCGTTAGAAAGAATATCCGGCGGAATTGATGAGATTACGGAAAGAATCCATGAACTGAAATCCCAGACAAGTAACGCATGGCTGGAAATTGAATACACAGGAACGGAGATCGCCGGTAATCTGCGGGAGCTTATTGACGAAGCTGTTTCTGATACTGAAATGGAGATCCGCAGGATAAAAAACAAGCGTCTCCTTGAACGGGTAATAAGTCAAACCAGCGAAAATGAGACACTCGATGATCTGGATGTAAACGATGTTTTTATCCGTTGTCTAAATAGCTATGAGGTGTTGGAGAATGAACATCCGGCGCTGATTCAGTCGTACAAAGAAACGCTTCAGGGAATACAGGAGGAAGATCTGGATGAAGAGTGACCCGCAGATTACGCAGATTACACAGATGGATTCAGATAAAGATCTCAAGTTTCGCACCCTTGATTTTTATCAATATCAAGACGGTAAGGGTTGAAAATAACATTTTTACAGCGAAATCATTTGCTTATATTTTGTAAACAGCAACCTGTGCAACATACATTATGATCAGGCGCAAAGAAGATATAACATATTTAATTTAATGATGTA
>JAFCZU010000354.1 GCA_019314185.1 Deltaproteobacteria bacterium
ACAACTATCCTTTATCAGAGCTTTGCGTCAGGAGCGTTTTGATCTGGTTTTTGACCTTCGTTCCGATGACAGGGGGGCTTATATGGCCTTTCTGTCAGGTGCTCCGATCAGGGCCGCTCTGCTTTATCGTGGCCTCAGATGGCGTAATTTCCTCTTTACGCATCTTGCTGCTCCGATACCTCCAAAAGAAAGAATTTACGGAGCTGCCGAACAGTCACTCCTGGTTGTAAGAGGCTTTGGTATAGACACAGAAGATGGCATTCCAAAGCTCCGGGTTTCTGAAAAAGTCAAAGAGAAAGTGAGACAACTCCTAAATCGTGAAAGTATAACTGCTGTAAATCCCTGGATCACCCTGAACCCATTTTCAAGGTGGCAGTACAAGGAATGGGATTATGAAAAATGGGTGCGGATTGTTGACTGGTTACGTGAAGAATATGGAATTTCAACTGTTATTGTTGGAGCGCCGGAAGAAAAAGAAAAATCAATTGATATTGCAAGTAAATGCAAAGAGCAAACTTTTAACCTTACCGGCAAAACTACGTTGAGTGAGTTAGCCGCTGTACTCAATCTGAGCAGTCTACATATTGGAGTGGATAGCGCGGCCCCACACATTGCTGCGGCTGTCGGAACACCTACAATTACTATTTACGGCCCTTCAGAATGGTTCGTTTGGGCGCCTATTGGTGAAATGCATAGCGTCGTCACTCCGGATTGTGATTGCGCACCATGTCATCAGAAAGGATGTGATGGCAGTGGGATAAGTAAATGCCTCGAAGAATTAACGGTTGATAAGGTGAAAGCAGCTATTCAGAAATTCATAGGCAAAAAATGATGGGCTCGTAAAAAGTCGATTTTGTTTACTTCATGACCATTTTGAGCGCAATTAAGATGTTCATCTAAAATGCAAGAACTCGGCCTGACGGCCTCAAACAGCTTGCATCCTTTAACGATGAACATCTCAATTACTTTTTCCCCAAAATGCTCAAAGCCGTTCACAAAAGACTTTTTACGAGTTCATCAAAAAGGAAACACTTATAAACTAAGGGAATTGACGAATATGAAAAAGGTCTTAATTGGCATACCTGTATTGGATAACATAGAAATAACCAGAGCTTGTCTGCAACATCTGTATAAAAATACAAAAATCGGCAAATTATCGACAAGAATTTAAAGATCCGAAATTCCCCACTTATTTTTTGAGAAATTCGGAAAATATAGGTGTGGCTGCTGCATGGAATCAAATATTAAAGTTTGCACCAGAGAAAGAACTCGAAAAATCTTTTTATTATGACTATTACATTATATCAAATAATGATGCTTTCTTTGGCATCGATTGGCTCCAGCCACTTGTAAAAACCATGGAAACTGACAAAAAAATAGGCTGGATTTCTGCCATGGAAAATGGATCACCTGTATTGGAAGAACTAATAGAAGCCCATTCATTATCAAAGGAATATCGTGTAAATCCACAAAAGCCATATACCACTGAGGTCATCAATGAGAGTTTGAAGCAAATTTATGGGAAATGGGGCAAGATTTGCCCCTGTTTATCCCATTTCAAAAAGAGGGCCGCTCTGCTGTCTGCTTTATGGTAAGACCGGCTATGATTGACCAGATCGGTTTCTTTGATGAAGACTATTCTCCAATCGGCCTCGCAGAAGATCTGGAATATTTTCTGAGAATGGAACGAATTTTAATGCCATCGTGGCTGACAGAGGAAATATATCCTGAAGATTCCAAATGGAAATGTGGTTTCTGCGGCAAGAGCGTCGTGCACCACAACTGGTGCAGTACACGTCAGGGACCAAACTTTGATGGTCGGAAATGGGATAAGGCAAGAGAGAAAAACTGGAAGGCCAAATTCGGGAAATCCCGCAAATATTACACAAAATTATTACCATAAATGGGTTCTGAATCGAAGAGTATTATGAAAAAAATTGCGCTTGCAATGGAAAACTTCAGTCGTTACGCAGGTGGAGCAGAGTCATATGCTGTTTCTCTTGCCGCTTCACTTATAGAAAATGGGTGGGAAGTGCATCTCTTTGGAGAAACCTGGGATGGCAAACCTGAAGCAGCGGTTTTCCACAAGATAACTATTCCGAAATATCTTCCAGCATGGCTCAAGATGGTCCTGTTTGCGTTAAAGCATAAGAAAGCAGTAAAAAATCATGCTTTTGATGTTATCATGGGTTTTGGCAATACATTGTATATGAATGTTTATCAAAGTCATGGAGGCGTCCACTGGTTTTCGACAAAGAGAAAAGTTTATTCAGAAAAGAGCAAGATTAAGCGGGCAATAAAACGATTGATTATCATCTTGTCACTGAAACAATGGGTGAGAGCATGGATTGAGTCAGCGCCGTTTCGACTTGATCCACGGCCAAAAATCGTGGCTATTTCTCAAATGATAAAAAAAGACATGGAGTCTTTTTTTAAGGTAAAAGGCTCAGAGATCGAAGTTGTATATAATGGCGTCGATATATCTCGGTATAATCAGGATTTGCGGTGTAAGTTGAAAGGACCTCTACGAAAGCAATTGGGAATAAAAAATGACGAAGTCGTTTTCCTGTTTGTTTCGTATGACTTGAAAAAAAAGGGGATTGAACAACTTGTGGAGGCTGCATTCGGCTTAAAAAAAATGGGCGATATGAATTTTAAAGTCGTGGTTATCGGCGGGTTGCCCTATAAAACGCTTTCAAGACGGATCAAGGCACTCAACATTGAAGACAAGATACTTTTTGCAGGATCGGTTCGCTCTACCGAAGAATATTATGCAAACAGCGATGTGCTTGTACTTCCAACCTATTACGATGCCTGTTCTCTTGTTGTAATTGAGGCAATGGCATGCGGTCTTCCGTCAATTACAACAACGGCCAATGGAGCCGCCGGCATTATAACTGAGGGTAAGGACGGCTATATTATCCCTCATCCTCCCGAAGCGCAGGAACTGACGAAGAAAATGCAGTTGCTTATGGACTATGAAAAACGTCAGGAGATGTCACAGGAAGCATTACGTACAGGCCGAAACTATTCCGCAAAAAAGAATCATAGAGAAATGATAAGAATACTTGGCGAAGCAGCAGACCTTAATAAATAATACTTGAAAAAGGTTACTCCTTAAGAAAAAAGTTCTGTGTATTGTATAATTTTCCGAAAAATATATAAAACAGGACATTTGTTTTGTTTGAGGTAATTGTGTGATATGTAACTTCGGTTTTCATTAGAATTTGAGTTTTATATCTGACCATGTATAAAGATAAATCAATATGAACATCTTAGGAATCTCAGCATTTTATCATGACAGCGCCGCTTGCCTCGTACGAGACGGTGAAATTGTCGCGGCAGCCCAGGAAGAGCGATTTACGCGCAAAAAACATGACTTCGCCTTTCCGAAAAATGCGACAGATTTTTGTTTCAGGGAAGGCGGTCTGAAAGGAAAAGATGTGGACTTTGTCGCCTTTTACGATAAACCCTTTATAAAATTTGAACGCATTTTGCAGACCTACCTGGCATATGCACCCATAGGAATCAAATCATTCATCAAAGCAATGCCTTTATGGGTAAAACAAAAGTTATGGATGAAAGAGTTCATCAAAAAGGAACTTGGTTTTGAAGGAAAAATCATTTTCCCCGAACACCATGAATCCCACGCTGCAAGCGCATTTTTTGCGTCCCCTTTTCAGGAAGCTGCTTTTCTTACCATAGACGGAGTTGGGGAATGGACAACTACAAGCTACGGCATTGGTAAAGACAATAATATACAGATTCTATCGGAAATTCACTTTCCTCATTCTCTCGGCCTTCTCTATTCTGCCTTTACTTATTACACAGGTTTCAGAGTCAATTCCGGTGAATATAAAGTCATGGGACTGGCGCCATATGGTGAACCGAAATATAAAGACCTGATTCTTTCTGAACTGATTGATCTAAAAGAAGATGGTTCTTTCAGGATGAACATGAAGTATTTTAATTATTGCGCCGGTCTTACGATGACCAACAGAAAATTTGAAAAATTATTTGGAGGCCCTCCCCGAAAACCGGAATCACAATTGAGTCAGCGGGATATGGACCTTGCCCGTTCAGTTCAGGATGTAACAGAAGAAGTAATACTCAGGACAATCAGACACATTTATAAAGAAACCAACCAGAAAAATCTTTGCCTTGCAGGCGGTGTAGCCTTGAATTGTGTTGGCAATGGAAAAATTTTGCGCGAGGGACCCTTTGACAATCTTTGGATACAGCCCGCTGCAGGCGATGCCGGAGGCGCCTTGGGCGCAGCCTTGTTTGTATGGTATCAGTATCTGGAAAACAAACGATTAACTGATGGACGGAAAAGTATTCAAAAGACATCATATTTAGGACCGGAATTTGGAAACGGGCATGTTTTAGAATATCTGAAAAACATGGCCATCCCTTTCACTGAATTATCCGATGAAGAAATTCCTGAAAGAATCGCAGATTTGATAGCAGACCAAAAGGTTGTCGGCTGGTTTCAGGGGCGGATGGAATTCGGCCCCAGGGCATTGGGAAGCCGTTCAATTATCGGTGATGCACGCTCCCAAAAGATGCAGGAAATAATGAATCTGAAGATAAAATTCCGTGAAAGTTTCCGTCCCTTTGCACCCTCCGTAATAAAAGAAAGGGTTTCTGATTTTTTTGAAATAGATACGGAAAGCCCTTATATGCTATTGGTGGCCCCCGTAAAAAAAGAAATTCGCAGGGAGATGTCAAAAGAAGAACTAAGACTCTTTGGTCTTGAAAAACTTCATGTTTTACGTTCTGTTATTCCAGCGGTAACGCATGTTGATTACTCCGCCCGCATACAAACGGTAAGCATGGAAGACAATCCTTTATATTATAAGATGATCGCAAAATTTGATGAAAAACATGGATGTCCGGTAATCATCAATACCTCCTTTAACGTCAGGGGAGAGCCGATTGTATGCACTCCTGAAGACGCTTATCTGTGCTTTATGCGAACCAATATGGATTACCTTGTTATGGGCAACTGCCTGTTGGAAAAAAAGAAACAAAAACCGCTGGATAAGGATATAGACTGGCAAAAGGAATTTGAGTTAGACTAAGAGTTTACTCAAAGGGAAAGATAATGATCGTTGAAGAGATAAAAAACATCAAGAGCGGCAAATCCGATCTGCGCAAATTCGGGATAACGATGGGAGTTGTACTAATTCTGCTGGGAGGG
>JAFCZU010000355.1 GCA_019314185.1 Deltaproteobacteria bacterium
TTAATCATCGCGTATTCGCCGCTGACATTATACGCGGCAACTGGAAGATCAATTTCCTCACTGATGCGGCAGATAATATCGAGATAGGGCAGGGCCGGTTTTATCATTATAATATCCGCGCCTTCTTCAATATCCATTGTAACTTCCCGGATTGCTTCGACAGCGTTTGCGGGATCCATCTGATATGTTCTGCGGTCACCGAATTTTGGAGCTGAGCCTGCTGCGTGGCGGAACGGGCCGTAATAAGCAGAGCAATACTTTGCTGAATATGCCATGATAGGAATATTTGTAAAACTGTTTTCATCGAGTATATTGCGAATTTCAGCGACACGGCCGTCCATCATGTCAGAAGGAGCTACCATGTCAGCGCCTGCTTTTGCGTGGGAAAGCGCTGTGCGGGCTAAAAGATCAAGCGATGCATCGTTATCTATTATATTGTTTTTTATAATGCCGCAGTGACCGTGATCCGTATACTGGCACAAGCAGACATCGGTTATAACAACGAGATCAGGGATTTTGTTTTTCAGAGCGTTTGTTGCTTTTTGTACAATCCCGTTTTTTGCGTAAGCACTTGTTCCAAGAGGATCTTTTTTGTCCGGTATTCCGAAAAGCATAATAGCCGGAATTCCAAGATCAAAAGCTTCTTGGGCTGTTTTAATCAGATTGTCTATTGATAACTGATACTGTCCCGGCATGGATGATATAGGATTTTTAACACCTTTACCGTTAATTGCAAAAAGCGGCATAATCAGGTCGTTTACGGAAATTTCTGTTTCACGTATCATGCGGCGAAAAGCCTCATTTTGACGCAAACGCCTCGGTCTGTAATCTGGAAATAACATAACTTCTTCCTTTTCTAAAGATGGTACTTGTTCACACTTGACACCGGGATATTTTCGGGAGTTCTTGTAATTGCTCCAAAATATTAAATATCGAATACCGAACAAGAAACCGCAGAATTACGAAGTGGTTACTTCGACATTCGATATTTCTTGTTCGATATTCTGCGGTTCAGAATAAGTACTTACAAACTCGATAGTTATTATGGTCAGGGTGTCGTATATATTAAGACCAGCAACATTCTTTTTCGTGCTTTGAGATATTACGCTATCTCTTCATCTGTAAGATAACATGCTGGATCAGGCGCCCATACATCGTCGGTTACGGCTTCAGACCGAACCCTGAAGTTTCCGGCGCAGATATTAAGCCAGCGGCATTTTAAGCATCTGCCCTTAGCATATTTTTTCTTATCCTTTAGTTTTTTCATCAGCGGTTCTGATGTATCGGTCCAGATTTCGGAAAATGGTCGATCCTTTATATTGCCGAAACTGTGATGACGCCAGAACTGATCAGCATAAACCTCGCCATATGCCCGAACTGTTTCCCTCGTTCATTTGTAGAAGTTCAAGAACGTCTTTGGCACGCGCTGGATCTTCTTTTAAAAGTCTTAAATACAGATATGGGCCGTCAGCATGATTATCGACAGTTAATATTTCTTTTGGTTTTCCTTTATCATGGAGCTTCTTTGTAAGATCCATGATCATATCGACACAATGTCTTGTTTCCTCGTGAGACAAATCCTCATTTACCAGTTTTGAACCGCGTCCCGCATAAACAAGGTGATAAAAGCATGCCCTTGGAATATCCATATCCTCAAGAAGCTCGAATATGGCCGGAATTTCAGCGGCATTGAATTTGTTTATTGTGAAACGGAGTCCAACCTTTATGCCCGCTTCTTTACAGTTTTTAATCCCCTCTACAGCTCCCTTATATGCTCCCTTAACACCTCTGAAACGATCATTGATTTCTTCCGTTCCATCAATACTTATGCCCACGTATGACAGCCCGATTTCTTTAAGTGTCTTTGCCATTTTTTGTGTTATAAGCGTGCCGTTAGTGGATATAACGGCTCGCATCCCTTTTTCGACAGCATATGCCGCAAGTTCGGGAAGATCCTTCCGAATCGTAGGTTCTCCGCCGGAAAACAGGACTACAGGCACACCAAATTGCGCAAGATCATCCAACAATTTTTTACCCTCTTTTGTGGAAAGTTCATTTTCAAAAGAGATATCTTTGGCCTGCGCATAGCAATGGACACATTTTAGATTACATTTTCTTGTGATGTTCCATACAACTACCGGCCGTTTGTCGCTGGAAAACTGAAGCAGGTGTGAAGGCAGTTTTGATGAATCGCGCCCATATCGAAGCGCATCGGATGGTTCCACTGTTCCGCAATATAGTTTTGATATACCGATCATTGAGAATTGTTAACCTTTCCTGGTCAAACCAGAATTAAAAAAATAGTTATTACTTTTTACGACGCTGACTATAAATGGCTAAGTAAAAAGTTTCATATACAAGGCGTAGTAATTTTTCAGGATCGAAGACATACATATAGTATGTTGAGAGTCTGAAAAAACACTGCAACGCAGTAGATGGGACTTTTTACGACGCCATTTTAGTTTTGAAGTTCATCTTTAATGAGATTACTTATAAAAGACTCAGGCCCCATCAGCGCTTGTTTTGTGATTTTAAAATAGTTTTTTCCGGTTTTCTCCCGCGTTAGTTTAAACCCTAATTCAAAATCTACTATCAACTGTTTATAAAAATCTTCGAGTTTAATGCCTGAATTTATAAACTGTTCAATAATAAAGTCAATGGCATCTTCTTCCATAACAATATTTATATCGTCATTTTTAAAAAAATATAACTCAATTTTTTTGATTTCATCATAATAGGATTTGATTTTTTGTAAAACTTTTCCAATATCCATTATATGATTGCAGTAAAAAGTGGCAGCAATTGCTGTGCGTGCCGGCGTCATGGTCAGATTATATTTTTCACTTAAATTTTTTCTGTTTGATTCAATATATTTTTCAATAGAATCTTTTTCCTCACAAAATAGCTTGTCAAAGATTTCATTTAATTCATTTTCATTTAATGAAGACAAAATAGTTTCAAGCGCTTTTTCCGGATTTTCGACAACAGAAACCGTTACAGAGAATTTTTTGATGTTGGTTGACGGCAGTTTTTTCTCAAATATAAGCAGCGCTGTTTCAAAGGCGCTGACCAGACCTCTTGCACCTGTGCTTTCCTTAAAGGCGCGTTTTGCTAAAATTCGAAGCGCTTTGTAATCAAACTTGATGTCTATGCCATATGCTGCGAAATCGAGTTTTTTCCCAAGAATGATCGGATTGTTGGGATTTTTTAAAATTTCGAAAAGGTCATGTTCAGTAAGAATTTCAAAAACAGCCTTTACAGGCAGTCTGCCTACAAATTCCGATTCAAATCCGAATGTTATCAGATCTTCAGGAAATACCTGCTGAAGAATATTGATCCGTTCCCGGGAACTTATAATATGTGCCCCAAAACCTATTTTCTGTTCAGAAATCCGCTTGTTAATAATTTGATCCAGACCGGCAAACGCCCCGCTCATAATAAAGAGTATGTTTTTTGTGTTTACGGTTCGTTTGTTCCGTTTGCCGGTTTTACGAAACCGTTCAATTTCCTGAAGCATTGAAATAGGGTCATGAGGGACTTTTAAATCTACATCGGTTTCTTCCATCGGTTTAAGCAGAGTACGCTGGACACCGGTTCTTGATACATCTGCGCCGATCAGATTGCGGCTTGATGCAATTTTATCAAGTTCATCAATATATATAATGCCGTATTGAGCAAGTTCAATATTGTCATCAGCCTCCCTGACCAAATCCCTGACCAGATCTTCTACATCTCCTCCAACATATCCTGTTTCGCTGAATTTAGTGGCATCACCCTTAACAAATGGGACTCCAATTTTTTTGGCGATCAATTTAATCATATATGTCTTACCAACTCCGGTTGGACCGATCATGAGGACATTGTTCTTGATGCTGCCGACTATTTCATCGATTTTATCAGGAGAGGTTTCAACATGTTTAATCCGGTTGAAGTGGGTGCATATTTTTGTGGCTAAAACTGCTTTTGCATTAGCCTGCTTTACGATGTATTGATCCAGATAGGAGATAAGATCTTCGGGCTTTAAATTAAAATTTAGTTTTTTCTCTTTTTTGGGGGCGCGGTTTTCTTCTTTTCCTGAAACCACCGGTTGTGGGATAATTATTGGAGATACGATTTTGACATTATTTCCGAATCTTTTGGTCAGAAATTCGCTGATTTCCTTTTCAAGTTCTTTAGGACTCGGCATTTTTTCATCATTTTCTTTCATAATCGTTAACTATAATCATATATTATATAAAAATCAAGACCGTTGATTCAATTGCGCAAATTTAAACCTGATGGCCTCGTAAAAAGTCGAATTCATCAGGTGTTAGGTGCTAAGATAAAACATTTAACTGTCATATCAAGAACTTAACACTGTTTATAAAAAGTGGTTTTTCGACTTTTTACGAGACCATCAATGATGGGGTTATGTAAAATCTCAAATAGTGGGCGGGAAATAAAGCAGATTGCATTATATTTTTAACAGGTTGGGTTGAGTGTAGCGAACCCTGACATCATTAGAATGAGGCAACCCAACCTGCTAAATTAAACTAAAAATCCTTAAAATCCTTGTCATCCAAAGGAATTATCTGATCAGGCCTTACTTCCGCGCCCTGGCTGATCTCCGCTGGTTTTGTTTTGCGAACCGCCGGAACTTTGGCGCTAACCTTTCCGCTGATTGCCTTTTCCCGCCGAATACTATCCGTACTTTTCGACCTCTGAATTGTACTGGCGGGTTTTAAACCCGCCTCTACCTCTGACCTCCGGCCTCTGACCTCCGACATCTGACCGCTGCTTCCACCAACCAGAGCTGACAGGTCTTTTACAATTCCCATCATCTGCTCTGCCTGCGCGCTCAGTTCTTCAGAGGCGGATGCAGACTCTTCGGCGTTTGCCGCGTTTTGCTGTACTACTTTGTCCATCTCGGCCACAGCGGTGTTTGTCTGTTCAATACCCTGAGCCTGTTCATTTGATGCAGCAGCGATTTCAGCAATTAGTTCTCCTACTTTGGAAGAGCTTTCCGCTACCTTGCTGAATGCATCATTGGTTCGCGTTGCCAGTTC
>JAFCZU010000356.1 GCA_019314185.1 Deltaproteobacteria bacterium
CGGAAAAGAGAAAAAGTCGCTGGCTTATATTATCGGCACCATGAACATGATTTTACATGGTATCGAAGCGCCTAATATTGTTCATACAAATACCCTGTCTGAAAATATCAGTGACATACAGGAAAAAGATCGATATGACGTCATTCTTGCCAATCCTCCTTTTGGCGGCAAGGAACGTAAAGAGGTACAGCAGAATTTCCCGATTAAAACCGGAGAAACCGCTTTCCTCTTTTTGCAGCATTTTATCAAGATTTTAAAAGCCGGTGGCCATGCCGGAGTTGTAATCAAAAACACTTTTTTATCCAATACCGATAACGCTTCTATCTCTTTAAGAAAAACCCTGCTTGAAAGCTGTAATCTGCATACGGTTCTGGATATGCCGGGCGGCACATTTACCGGCGCTGGTGTAAAAACGGTTGTCCTCTTTTTTGAAAAGGGAGCGCCGTCCAGAAAGATCTGGTTCTATCAGCTTAATCTTGACCGCAATCTTGGTAAAACTAATCCACTGAATGAAGATGATCTGGCTGAGTTTGTAAAACTGCAAAAGAAAAAAGAAAACTCAATTCATGGTCTGTTGATATCAAAGATGTTGACATAAGTACTTTTGACTTGTCGGTAAAAAATCCAAACAATAAGGATGAAACGATTTTACGGGAACCAAAAGAGATACTTGCGGAAATTAGTAGGCTGGATAAAGAGAGCGCTGAGCTTTTGAAGAAGGTGGAAGAGATACTTTAATGGATAATGGACAATTGAAAATTGAAAATGCCAGACTGCCGAAGGGGTGGGAGATTAAGAAACTTGGTGATGTTCTGAAGCTTGAATATGGTAAACCCCTTGATAAATCTAAGAGAAAAAGCACCGGACTTTATCCGGTATATGGAGCGAATGGCATAAAAGCAAGGAGTGATGAATCTTATTATGATAAGCAGAGTATTATCGTCGGAAGGAAAGGTTCAGCAGGTGAAATAAATTTAACTGAGAATAATTTTTGGCCGTTAGATGTTACATATTTTGTCACTTTTGATGATAAGAAATACGACTTATTTTTTTTATTTTATCTCTTATCAAAATTAGCCCTTCCAAGACTTGCAAAGGGTGTAAAACCTGGCATTAATAGAAATGATGTTTATTCACTAACTGCTTCCATCCCCCCACTCCCCGAACAAAAACGTATTGTCGCCATCCTTGATAAAGCCTTTACCGCCATAGATAAGGCAAAAGCCAATGCCAAGAAAAATCTTGCGAATGCCAAAGAGCTGTTTGAGAGCTGTTTGAATGGGATTTTTGAAAATCCGGGGGAGGATTGGGAGGAGAAGAAGTTGGGGGAAATTTGTGAATTTAGAAATGGTCGAGCGCATGAAAAAATCATTGATGATAAAGGACAATATATCGTTATAAACTCTAAATATATATCAACAAATGGAGCAATTTATAAAAGATCAAACGAACAACTAACTCCTTTATACAAAAATGAAATTGTTTTTGTAATGAGTGATGTGCCCAAGGGAAAAGCTCTGGCAAAATGCTTTATAATTGATAAAAATGATATGTATACTTTAAACCAACGTATTGGAGCTTTAACATTAAAGAAGGTAAACACTTGTTTCTTTTTTTATCAATTTAACCGAAATAAATATTTACTATCATTTGATAATGGTGAAAATCAGACTAATCTAAGGAAAAACGATATCTTAAAATGCCCCCTTTATATCCCCGCACTCATAGAACAAACACGCATCGTCGCTAAACTTGATTCTCTTTCCACCAAAACAAAACGGCTTGAAAAAATATATCAGCAGAAAATCGCTGATGTGGAAGAGCTAAAAAAATCCATTCTGAAAAAAGCGTTTGAGGGGGAGCTGTGATAACCAAGATTACTATGAATGGTGTCGCAAGCTATAAAACGCCGGCAGTCTTGGAAACGGATAAAAAGGTTAATCTTGTTTACGGTCTTAACGGTACCGGGAAAAGCATCCTTTCAACCTATTTATATGAAAAAGAAAACGGTGATTTCTCAAAATGCAATATAGAAAATCTGAACAATGAAGATATTCTGGTCTATAATCAGAAGTTCATTCAAGATTATTTTTATGAGTCGGATAATCTGAAAGGAATTTTTACCCTCTCAAAAGAAAATAAAGAAGCCGAGAAAAAAATAAAAAATGCGGAAAAAGAAATTGAGAAGCTTGAAATTGACAAGAAAAGCAAGACAGATTCAATAACAACACATACTGGTGATTTATCCCAAAAAAAGAAGCATGCTGAAAATAATACATGGGAAATTAAAGATAGATTTGCAGGCGGTGACCGTGTTCTGGAGTATTGCCTTTCAGGATTAATGGGGAGAAAAGAGTCTTTGTTCAACCATTTATCAGGTATTACTAAACCAGCACATCAATCGACAAAATCAACGGACCAATTAAAAAAAGAAGTTGAAGCCATTCAAGGCAGTACGGCGCAAAAATATGACTTACTTCCAAAAATCAATTTTACTGCTCAAAAAGTAGAAAAAAAACAACTCTTTCAGAAGAATATAATCGGAAATAAAAATAGCACAGTTGCTTCATTAATAAACAAACTGAAAAACTCAGATTGGGTAAAAGAAGGATTAAAGTATCTTCCACAGGAAATTGAAGACAGTGGTGAGTTTTGCCCCTTCTGTCAGGAAAAAACGGTAACAATAACACTCCTTAAAAATATTCAGGAATTTTTTGATGAAACCTATGAAAATGATATTAATGAATTAAAAAACCTACTTTCCTTATATGAGAATGACATCTCCTTACTCCCCCAAAAAGAAACCTTTGATTCAATTCCCTTTATCGACGAAGAGAAAGACAAGTTTGAAAATCTATACAATGCGGTAACACAACTGCTATCTAAGAACAAAACAAAAATTCGTGAAAAACACAAAACTCCAGGCCAGGAAATATCTTTATCAGATTCCACTAATGCAATAAATGATTTCAATCAGTTTATAGAAAAAGTCAATAAATCAATATCCGACCATAACAGCAAGATTGATAACAAAGACGATTCTCTTGATAACATTAAAAAACAATTTTGGGCAATCGTACGCTGGGACTATGACCAGACTTTATCAGCATACAAAACCGACAAAACTGATATTGAGCAAAAGATAAAAAAATTAAAAAATGAAATAAAACAAATCGAAGGAAGCATAGCAATTCAGAGTCAGATAGTTTCTGAGCAGCAGAAAAAAACCGTTAACATTGAAAAACCCATTACTTTCATAAACAATGGTCTGACGGAATTGGGCTTAGACGATTTTCATATAGAAAAACACTCCGAAAGCTTTTACATAATAGTTAGAGACAATCAAGATTCAGATACTTTTCAAACTCTAAGCGAGGGCGAAAGGATGATTATCAGTTTTCTTTATTTCATCGAATTGTGCAGAGGTAAAAAAAGTGCTGGAGATGTAGGAGGAAAAAAGATAATCGTGATTGATGACCCTATTTCTAGCTTATCACACATATTCATATTCAATATTGGTCAGCTTATAAAAAAAGAATTCCTGTTTTCAGACACCTATGAACAGGTATTTCTTCTAACTCATAGCTTGTATTTTTTCTATGAATTAACCGACCCAAATCATAACCGCCGAAAAGAAAATCAAAAGTTGTTTAGGATAACTAAAAATTGTGATGGTAGTCAGATATTTAATATGAAATATGAAGAAATACAGAATGATTACCATTCTTATTGGCAAATTATTAAAGATGACAAACAACCACCTGCTTTAATCGCAAACTGCATGCGGAATATTATCGAATATTTTTTCAATTTCATAGAAAAGAAAGACTTGAACAATGTTTTTCAAAAGCCAGAATTACAGGAGAATAAACATCAAGCTTTTTGTAGATACATAAATCGAGAATCTCATTCTCTTGGGCAAAATATATTTGATTATAAAGAATTTAACTATAATGATTTTAAAGAAGCTCTTGGGTTAGTATTTCAAGAAAGTGGGTATAAAGAACACTATGAGGAGATGATAAAATGACCCAATCTCCCAACAATTCCGAAATCATCCTTTACACTACCCCGGACGGCACCGTCAAAATAGACACCATTTTCCAGGATGAAACCATCTGGCTGACCCAGAAAAAGATGGCAGAGCTTTTTGATGTACAGCGCCCGGCCATTACAAAACACCTGAAAAACATATTTGAAAGCGGTGAATTGGCCGAACAAGTGGTAAGTTCCATTTTGGAACATACCACTCAGCA
>JAFCZU010000357.1 GCA_019314185.1 Deltaproteobacteria bacterium
GAAGCTGTTCCAAAAGTATTATCTAAGGTGCCGGTAACGCTGCTTGTTGTCGGGGAATTCTGGAAAGACAAGGATTATTATATTGATCTTGTTGATAAACTAAGCATTAAGAAAAATGTTATTTTTGTGGATGAATATGTTCCCAATGAAGAAGTCAGCAAATATTTCAGTGCTGCCGATTTGGTAGTACAGCCATATATTTCAGCCACTGGAAGCGGCATTATTCAGATTGCTTTTGGTTTCCATAAGCCGGTAATTGCCACACGAGTCGGGTGTTTGCCGGAGGTCGTAAGGAATGGGGAAACCGGTTATCTGGTATCTCCAGAATCTTCCTCATCTCCAGAATCTTCCTCAGAAATTGCAAGTGCTATAATTAAGTTTTTTCAGGAGAAACAGGCAGAAGAATTTGCAGAGAATATCAAAAAGGATAATTACAGGTTTTCATGGGATAGAATTGTAGATGTTATTGAAGAATTAGCATCTTCTTGATCAATAGTCTCCTCAATTCTCATGATAAGATGAAAGGAACTCTTATGAAAACATATCATGCATGGAAAATAAGCCAAGCTAACGCCTTGCAACAACCCTTTAATTTCTTGTTGAGTGGAGCGTTTTTGAGTTGCAATCTTGGAACCGCCGCAATGGCTTTTTCAACTATTGATCTTTTGAAGAAAAACTTCCCAAATTGTCACATTTGTGTTCTTTCAACGCGATCTACAAAAGACCGTTTACTATATCCTGATCAACATATTCAGCATGACAGCCGAACCTCCTTGCAAGGCATACTTGTACTCCTTTGTTCTATATTATGGTGGATAGTGCACAGAATATTTCGCAAGGACCTCAAATGCCTCAGGCATGATCAAGAGCGTGATGTTTATTACCAGACTAACCTCCTTATTGACCTCTCCGGTGACACGATTACCGAGGATTATGGGCCCCTGGTGCTCTTTAGTCATTGTATTCCCATCCTAATTGCCAACTGTTTCGGAAAACCAGTAGTCTTGTTCGGGCAGACAATCGGCCCATTTACATGGAGTAAGCCGTTCATGCGATGGCTTTTAAAGCGTTGTGATTTTATTATCGCTCGTGACGAATTTACCTATAGCTATCTCCAAAAATTGGGGATAGCTTACAACCACCTGGGAAGCTCGATCGATATGGCGTTCTTGCTTGGAACGGCCAGTGTCTCACAAGCCAGAGCGATTCAAGCTGAAACTGGGTACAATCCAAAACGTCGATTAACTCTTGGCATGACGGTGAGCAGGCAATTTAAAAACTTTGTTGAAAAACACTCGCAACGTCCAAGCAACAAGGGTTTTTTTGACACCATGTCCGAGGTTGTTGACCGATTTATCGAAACCCATGATGCCCAGGTGGTTCTGTTTGCCCACGTAACGGGACCCACTGAACGCTTAGACGATAGAGTTGTCTCACACGAACTGCGCAGGCACTGCAGACATGCCGATCGCGTAATCGTAATTGATAAAGATCTGAATCCCAAGGCAATCAAGGCCATGATTGCACGCTGTAATATCTTTTGCGGGTCACGGATGCATTCCAACATTGCAGCAACCACGAGTGGAGTGCCAACGATTGCGATGGCATACTCCATAAAGAGCCGCGGCATAATGAAACGAATGGGGATGGAAGATTGGGTCGTAGAAATTCCCCAACTAACTGCAGCATATCTTTTCAAACGTTTGAATGACCTGCTGGCTCATTCCGATGACGTTCGTGTGCAATTGGAGGCATGTATGCCATCCCTGAGGGAACAAGCAGAAGGCAATATCGAGGTTATAAAACGCATTTTAGAAAGTTCATCAAAATAATTCAGGGCTAAAAGCATGAATCTCATATTTGGTTGCGCGACGACACTTTCTGATAATCACTACTTTGCTTCTTTAAAGGAAGCGATTGAAAGAAACTACGGACAGGATGCTATTGTCCCAAATACTGGCATATCTTCTAACCGGATAGGCTATATCGACGACGGCGGTAAAGTGCTCGGATATGCAAGCGATAGCCACCTGTCTCTGATCTTCCTCGGAGCGTTGTACAAGCCCCTGCCGGGCTGGAACAGAGGATCACCTCTGGATGATCCCCACGCGACCGCCGAATACCTCTTATCTCGATATCGGCAGCTTGGGCTTGAGTTTCTTTATCAGGTGTGTGGCCAGTATGTCATCGTAGTTTGCCATCACGATGAAAACAGGCTTATCCTGGCCAACGACCACAGCGGAACACGCGTTATGTTTTGTACCGAAATTGACGACTCCCTTATCTTTTCCACGAACATTTACTCGATTGCGGAAGCTCTCGGCGGCAAACTCGAAATAGACCGTTCTCTTGAAGACTTCATGCTTATTTACGGCTTTCTCCCGTGGAATCGGACCGTTTACAGGTGCGATCCTTGAATGGCACAAAGGCAAAACTTCCATCCACAAAATCGAGAAATTCAACCCTTGGGAGGAACGCTTTGCCAATATCAATCTTGAGGCCATGGACGAGGACGCCATTATTAATACCCTCTACGATGCTTTCATGCAGGCTTTGGAAGAGATGGCCTGTTCCGCGAACGAGGTAGCGGTTCTTCTCGGAGGTTTCGATTCGGCGCTTGTGGCCTCCGGACTAAAGCAACTCGGGAAAAATATTGAAACCTTCTCTTTTCATTATGCAAGCGAGGGGTTCAATCAGCCGCATACTGACACCCTTGCATCCTATCTCGGTATACAGCATAACTGGGTAGAGATATCACCACAAATCGTTCGTGACGGGCTAATAAGCTTCACAGCCTCTTTCAATCAACCCTCGAACTGGCCAAACTACTTGATCCAGACGAAGCACCTGTGTTCTGTTATCCGGAACCGTGGTTTCGTCCACTGCTATTCAGGCGATGGGTGCGACGTGCTTTTTCTTGGCTATCCGCGTACCCATACGATGGCGAAGTTTTTCAATTCATCCTTTTCCATCCCTAAGCCCATAATCCAAATGCTGGCGACGCTGGTTCAGTTCGAAGCAATAGAAAATGCGTGCGGTCGAACTTACCGTGTAGCTCTGAATATCCTGCGCAATTTTGGTCGTCGGCCGCCTATGCGAGGTTTCTTGAATTTCCGGATTTTCGACGAGATCTCGCTGAAACATCTGCGTAAGGGCAGGTCAAACGAGCAGGAATACTCAATCGAAGAAATCCTATTCAAACTGACGAAAAACTTGAAGCATTTCTCTCCAGACCGTCTTGCTTACCGTGGCAAATCATCCATTGGTACCAATAAATCAAAAATATCAGGGAGCTCTGACGCAGCGGGCGTAACTATATTGTCACCTTACCTGCATGTAGGGCTGGCCAGCTTTGCCGAGCGATTGCCGGATCGTTTCTGCCGACCAGAGGGGGACAAAGCCACGGCCGAAACCGGAAAATATATTCTGACCAAGATAGCCGAAAAGAAACATCTGCTGCCTGATGAGATCATCTATCAACCCAAATTGGCCGCGGTCTCTGCACCCGTTGACGATTGGTACATGGGACCACTGAGAAACGACGTGCTCGAAATAGTCAAACATTTGCCATTCAACTATGATAAAAAGTTCATGCGAGGTCTCATCGCCTCCAACTTCGTTCGAGAGCTTTATGTGAAATATCTGTCCGGCGATCATTTAACGACGCATGAGATGTCTCTTTTATTGACGTATGCCGGATTCACGCGTCTCACAAAACTAAACCTTTAGCTTGGTCATTTCAGCCTATGAAACGGTTCAAAAGTGTTTTTATTAAACCGTGGTGTTACGACCTATCAACGTCCATTTATATGATTAATCAGGATGAAATGAACCGAAGAACAATGACTAAAGACCGTAACAACAAAATCGCAGGTCGTTGCTCTGGGTGCACATGATACTACAGAAACGCAAAGTAAGAGGCAGAGGACCGGTCATTTACTTGAATCGCCTTCCCAAAGCCAAGATGATTGAAGCCATTCTGCAAGACTTCTTGAATAGACCGGTTAAGGGTTTCAGGGTATTAGATATTGGATGCGGTAATGGTGGCATAAGTGAGTATTTCTCGAGGAATAACAACCAGTACGCTGTGGATATCAATGACATGAGAAATAACAAAGAGGCCGGTTTCAACTTTAGTCTTGTTGATTCGGAAAAATTATCGTTTTCAGATGGCTTTTTTGATATAATTCTATCCCATCACGTAATCGAGCATGTCGAAAATCAGGATTTGCATCTGGATGAAATCAAGAGAGTTCTTAAGCCAATAGGTATTTGTTATCTTGCCACGCCAAACAAGAGTTCACCCATCATGGAAGGGCACGTGGGAAATAATAAGGTATTCCGATATAGAGAGATGGTTCCTTTTTTTCAAAAACACGGTTATGACTGCCATGAGTATGGCGTGAAGGTATTTAGAGAGCCTAAAAAGTTCTTTGGAGAAAAGCAATATGGCAAATTCTTTCCGCTTTTTCTGGCGCATATGCTGAAGCCGCTTTTTCCAAGTCAGATATTTATTCTAAAGCCAAATGCGTAAGAGCGTTCTTAAAGCGCCTTTTTCAAAGTTCTCTTCAAAAACAGAGTCGAAACAACTAATTATGAATGTAAGAATCAAAACATTTGCAAGAAATTTTATCTCTGTCATCATTATTGCGGGGCTTGGTTATTATCTCTGGACACACTGGGACATTTTTTATGCTGCATTAGACGTCTCATGGCATCATATCCTAGGCTTGCTGTTATGCATCATCTTGACATTTATGTTAAACAGCTGTCAGGTTCTATTGTTATTCCGTAAGTTAGGAGTAAAAATCGGTTTTTGGGAAAATCTCTTTGTGCTTATTGCTATGATACTAGGAAATCATTTGCCCATGCGTACGGGTTCACTCATCAGGATGCGCTATTTCAAAAAAGTCCATGGTCTCGAATATGTAAAATTCACTAGTACCATAGCTGTTCGGACGCTTATTCTTCTTGGTACTACGGGTATTTTGGGCTGTATTGGCATGATTGGATTAAAGCTCTCAGGTTCACCGTTTAACGTGGTTCTTTTATGCATTCTTATTAGTATGGTAGTTATTTCGCTAACGGTATGTCTTATACCGGCACCCAAAATAGTGAAGCCCAAAAACGTTTTTTTGAAGGTGTGGTCGGATTTTTTGACCGGATTTGACACAATACAGTCCCACCCTACGCTACTTTTACAGATTGTGGGGTTGGTCCTGATGCAATTTGCGGTTCTTGCTATTAGACTCTATATTAGTTTTGACGCTATTCAGGTCGAACTTTCACCATGGATATTTCTTATACTTGCCCCCATGACGTCTTTGATTTCGTTTTTGTCCCTGACACCTGGAAATTTGGGTCTAAGGGAATGGGCAATCGGAATAATTTCGCTTGCATCGGGCGTTGACCTTAGTAGCGGTATATTCGCTGGTACCTTGGACAGAGCCGTCCTGATGGCGTGTACTTTTGTTTTTGGCTCTGGTTCGCTTGCATATGTCTGGATCCGAATCAAGAAAGCAACAGCCAGTGATAAAAAAACTCAGTCGGTGCAATAATGCCAAGTTTTTATCCACAAATCACATTCTTCAAGAACAGTGCCGGGCATGCTATGCAGGGATTTCCAATGTACATATTAACTATAATGGCGAAGTCTGGCCGTGCTGCGTCCTCGGATACTCTCAAACCATGGGATTCTTGCGAGAACAGGGATATGACTTCCAGAAAATCTGGCATTTAGATCAAGCAAATGGGGTTAGAGGCTATATAAAGGACGGCCATTGTGCATGTCCATTGGCAAATCAGGCGTATTCGAATATTTTGTGCAATATAAAATATATGTCAAAAGCAGTTAAAAACATTTGGGGTATGATAGCCTAAGGAAATGAACTTATGAAAAGACTTCCTGTAGGGATACAGACATTTCGTGATATTGTTCAAAACGATTATCTGTATGTTGATAAGACAGAGAAGATATTCGATTTAGTGAATAATCCAAAAGGCGTATATTTTTTCTCCAGGCCGAGAAGGTTCGGGAAGAGTCTTTTGATCTCCACGTTGAATGAGATATTTGAAGGTGAGAAGGAGCTGTTTAAGGATCTGTGGATATACAAGGCAGATTATGCGT
>JAFCZU010000001.1 GCA_019314185.1 Deltaproteobacteria bacterium
GGGTAAGCAGGTATGTGTAAGGGATTTTATTCTTGGCGCTCTTAAAGCGGATAATCTTTATCCACCCTTTGGCCGCAAGTTCAGTGACACAGTAGTTCATCTTGCCGAGGCTGATGCCCATTCTTTTTGCCATATCACGCTGACTAACATTGGGCTCCTTGCTCAACATCTTCAGCAAACGGTAGTAGATTTCCTGTTCATAATTATGGTTCATAGAATGAACTTTATAGACAGGAGGCTGTTGTTTGTCAACAGAATGTTTTTAGACCTTAATGGCCATTGGTTTATTTTATTTTACCCTCCAGAGGCGGACAGGCAGGTTTTCAGGATTTTTTGGTGAAACAACAGGGTCGCATCCCCTGCCATTTTTCTCTCATCCCAGATAAATAGGTTTCACATTTAACGAGGCAGAGAGTTTCCATCCACCTTCTTATACAACAGATTGGGAGCAGTTGCCAAGTGTGTCATGATAACCACTTAGCGAACAATTTACCAGTGGTGTCCGGTTAGCTTTTTGCATGTTAAATGGGATAAAAAAAATTAGAAAAATGTTCATTTTTTACTTGACAAAACAAATAAAATTTTTTTGTCGTCTTGTTATAAATACTAATTATAACAAGGAGTTAAGGCAAAGATGCAAACATTTAATATCCCTAAAAAGAAATTCAACTATCAATCTCATACTCAATTTCTCAAACCTTTGCAAAAGATTTCCCCAAACACACCACCGCTTAAATCCAAGGGGCACAGGCCATTGAAAATGACTTTTGAAGATCAGCTTCACGCATTGATATTTTTCCATCTTCAAGAACATGAATCAGCGCGTGATCTTATTCAACATCTTAAAGAGGACAATTTTGCCAAAGAGTGTGTCGCTCCGGATGGAGGGATCAGTCGAAGTAGTTTCTCTGAAATCATTAATCACCGAGGACTTGAACAGCTCGAATATGTTTTCCAAGCTCTTTGCAGCCAGGCACAAAACGCTTTACCATCAAATTATTCAGATCTCGGTGAACTCGTTTCAATTGATGGGTCTTTAATTAATGCGGTTCTGACCATGTACTGGGCTGATTACAGAACAGGCGCTAAAAAAGCAAAAGGTCATTTCGGCTTTGACGTTAATCACAAGATTCCTATAAAAATTTATCTGACAGATGGGAATGGCGGTGAACGTCCCTTTGTGAGGTCTATCCTTAAAAAAGGCCAGACAGGAATCATGGATCGGGGGTATCAATCACATAAGAATTTTGATCTTCTTCAAGATGAGAACAAACATTTTGTTTGCCGCATCAAAGCAAAAACGACAAGAACTATTATCAAAGAGCATACCGTTGATCCCGATAGCTATATTTTTTATGATGCCATGGTTCTTCTTGGCACTTCCAGAGTAAATCAGACCCAAAAGCCAGTTCGGGTTGTTGGCTATAAAATTGCCGGTGTCAAATATTTTGTGGCAACTGATCGTTGTGATCTTACAGCCGAACAGGTTGCAATTGTTTATAAGCTCAGATGGGATATTGAAACTTTTTTCAAATGGTGGAAGAAGCATTTAAAAGTGTATCACCTGATTGCTCACAGTAGATATGGCTTGATGGTTCAAATCCTTGCCGGGTTAATAACCTATCTGCTTATGGCCATATACTGTCATGAACAGTTTAATGAACCTGTATCAATAAAAAGGATACGTCAGCTTAGAAACACCATCCAGAACGAATTGCGTACCGGTGAAAAAAATGTATGGTCTGATAATCCGTTTTTCAAAGAACAAACACTATAGGCAAAAACCTAACCGGACACCACTGGTATCGGAAGAGAAAAAGCAGGCAATCTAAGAATACCAAGTATCTATTTTTGCCCAGGAACTTAAGACAGCCTTTCCTGTTTCTGAAAAAAAGCTTGATAAAAAGTTAAAAAAGATTGAAAGAAGAGTTTAAGCGATATTTTTTACCGGTTAATAGAGGTGAAATTTAATGGGGGAAAACATCGGGTTTGTTTCAACGCGCTTTGCGGGAACAGACGGAGTTACATTAGAATCGAGCAAGTGGGCACAGGTTCTAAAAAAAAGCGGGCGTTCCTGTTTCTGGTTTGCCGGCGAACTTGACAGAAATCCTCAAAACAGCTTACTGGTTCCCGAAGCCTTCTTTAAGTATAAAGAAAACAATTGGATAAATGAACAGGTTGTTGGTAAAAAAGGAAGGAGTTCAGATGTAACCGAAGCAATCCATTTCTTAAGATCCTATTTGAAAGCAAAACTCTATGAATTCATAGAAAAATTTCAAATCGACATGCTGATAGCTGAAAATGCTTTAACCATTCCCATGCATGTCCCTCTTGGATTAGCTCTAACAGAAATCATTGCTGAGACACAGATTCCAACTATTGCGCACCATCATGATTTTTACTGGGAAAGGATACGTTTTACGGTTAATGCGGTGAACGACTATATTCAAATGGCTTTTCCCCCTGCTCTGCCTAATATTGAACACGTGGTAATTAATTCAGCAGCCAAGGAAGAGCTGGCTCACCGTACCGGAATTTCGTCAACCATTATTCCTAATGTGCTGGATTTTGAAAATCCACCCTTTGTGAATGAAAAACGCACAGAAGATTTCCGCAATTCACTTGGATTAAAGCCTGATGATGTTATGATTTTGCAACCATCCAGGGTTATTCAAAGAAAAGGAATTGAACATGCCATTGAACTGGTCCACGAATTGAAAGATCCTCGCTATAAACTCGTAATATCACACGAAACAGGAGATGAAGGATATGAATATGCCGAATGGCTTATAGAAAATGCAAAAGATCGCGGTGTAGATCTTCGCTTGTTTGATGCCGGCATGGCTGATCCAGTTAACGATGGATTGAAAAGTCCGAACCAATATTCGCTCTGGGATATATACCCCCATGCTGACTTTATCACCTATCCCAGCCTTTACGAAGGATTCGGCAATGCCTTTCTTGAAGCTATTTATTTTAAGAAACCCATGCTGGTAAACCGTTATGCCACATTTGTAAGAGATATAGAGCCAAAGGGCTTCAACCTTATAGTCATGGACGGATTCCTCACCAAAAAAACAGTTCAAAAAGCGAGGGAAATCCTTGAATCACCGGAAAAGAAAGCAAAAATGGTAAATCACAATTACGAAATTGCCTCCCGTTACTATTCTTATTCCGTGCTAAGAAAGGGGCTCAGCTCACTCATAATAAATTTCTTTGGAATAGAGGAATAAAAAAACTCAGTTATGCTATAAGGATAATCGAAGCCGAAGCTCAGACAAGAGCTCTGAGTTCCGATATGCGTCAAAGCGGAAATTGAAGTTCTTATTGAGGATTAGAGGCCTAAGTTGCCTCAATCAGCCACCCTATAAAACTTTTTCAACAGGCTTGATGACTGGCATACCGGCAATCTCATAGGAAATAGCTCCAAAACGGCATGATTCATTAAGACATTTCAAGCATCTGATACAATCATGCTGGTTGGCCCCTTCATAGAACTTAATCCCCATTGGACAATTGTTGTAACATTCCTGGCAGTGCGTGCATTTGTCAGGATCGTAGATCATTCTGAAAACGCTATGCTTATTAAATAGTGAATAGATAGCGCCCAGAGGACATGCTACACGACAAAACGGTCTGCGGCTCAATATCATCCATATGATAAAAATGAACAATATCGTCAACTTAAAGTAAAATAGTGCTCCGATTAACTCTTTTAAGCCAGGTTGTAGAAATATCAGGGGAATACCGGCTTCTAATGTCCCGGCAGGACATACAAACTTGCAAAACCATGTCATGCCGTATCCGTAATCATCAACAACCAAAGCGGGAAGAATAAAAATAAACAGCGCCAGGAACAGATACTTCATATAGGTTAAAATTTTGGGGATCTCGAACTTGGGTGAAGGGATTTTATGAATGAGTTCCTGCAGAAAACCAAATGGACAAACCCAGCCGCAAGGCATGCGTCCCACCAAGCTTCCAATCAGTCCCAGTATTCCGATAATATATGCGCCGAAATGGTAATGACCTGCCTTAACAGCCGGTCGCAGGCCGGCTGCTATACTCTGTAATGAACCAAGCGGGCAAGCGCCTGTTGCAGCAGGACAGGAATAACAGTTAAGGCCCGGCACACACATTGATTTAAGCGTGCCCTGATATATTCCTTTTGTGTGTGGGAACATCCAGCAGGCATTACTTAAAACAGTTGCAATGACCTGTATCCACCGTCTTAAAACTGACATTACCCAACCCCTATACAGTCCAAGCAAATCTTCGTTGCTTTTCCCATAACTGCTGCTACTTCGCCAAGGTTAATGCCAAGGAGGATAAGGACAAGAAAAAGTATAATCAATAAAAAAGGAAATGCTCTTTCGGGAAAAATCATAGCTACCCAATATTAATAAATTGGTAAAAAAAACGAATTTAACTATAAATGGCTAAGTAAAAAGTTTCATATTCAAGGAGTAGTGATTTTTCAGGATCGAAGGCATACATATAGTATGTTGAGAGTCTGAAAAAACACTGCAACGCAGTAGATGGGACTTTTTACGAGTTCATTAAGTGTTAGGTGTTCCGCTTTTATACTTCATTTCCTTAGCCTTTATGTCAAGATGTAATGTTGCCACCTGTTCAAGTGGAGGATATATAATACGCTCTGTCTTTCTTGTATCTATTGTTTTTATGTACTTTTTGCACTTATCGCAAAGATCGACCCTGTATTCTTTTTCATCTTCGCTAAAGAAATAATTGAGTGTTTTGGTGTCGGTGTTATCACAAAAAGGACAAAAAATTCTATTGAAAGCCCATTTATGCCAGCAGAAACTGCAAAACAAAAAGCGCTCCCCTTCTCCCTGAAACATGGAAAGCACTGGATGGCTTCCGCATATAGGACAGTACCCCTTTCCCCATGGTTTGTCCTTGTTTAGATATGCTGAAAGCTGCTCAGCGCACATGGACAGGGAAGGTTTTAAACTGGTGTATGCAATAAATGCCAGATCCTTCTTTTCGATTTCAAGTTTCTTTGCCGTGTTTTCAAAAAAGGCATCATCCTCGTTAAGCAGGCCGGCAAACAATTCGCCTTGATCAAATTTATCTTCATCAATTGCTTTAAGAACAATCTGGGCTGTAGAAGCCATGTACCCACCAGCCTCTTTAATAATATCGCAAATCTTTATTAATAACTTACCGGCTTCTTTTGCATCTATGACGAATTCCGACATGTTTATCAAAGGAAAATTTTCATCTGCCTTTATTGAAAGCATTTCTTCAGGAATCTGTATCTGATCGATATGCAACTTGCTTTTTGAATCTTCCTGGGCAACAAATATTTGTCCATAAAAATCTAAAATCGTACCGTAAACCGGCCTCAGCCCCTTTAACGACTCAACAGCCTTTATAATCTGATTCGATGTGGTGGTCATATTTTCTGACATATAATCTCCTGTTCAGACCTTGTCAAGTAGTCAAGCAGTTGACTGGTCAAGTGGTTATTATTATATTAACAAATAAACTTTTAGAAAAACCTTTGAAAAATGTTCAATTTCGTTCAAGTCCAAGGAAGGTGAAATTGGGCGAAAAGCAACGTTTTGCAGAGCTCTCTTAAATTGACTGTTCAGCAGTCTGTAATTACAAAGCTTTGCCACTTTATATCTTTATAAAAAGATACACTCTTATCACAGATATCTGCAATAATAAAGGGGGAAGGAGATAAAAGATCCCCTCCCCCCTTTATTTTAGTTGTTTACATATCTGCCATTAAAGCAAACGTGAAGCAATATTCGTTATTGGACGAATCATTCTTCTTAATGCGGCCTGCCTTGTAATATCAAAAACAGCATTTGAGGCCATAGCATTCTTGCAGTACAGCTTCGGCTCATAAGCTACGAGATAAATAACACTTACATCATCCGCATCTATGAGCATGGCCTTTGGAAATTTCTTTTTAGCAATTGCAAGCCGTTTTTTTGCGAGAGCAAGCATTTCATCACGATCTCCGAAATTCATTGCTCCTGTCGGGCATGTCTGAACACAGGCCGGAAGAAGTCCGTTCTCAACCCGGTCTATACACATATCACACTTGGCAAGTGTGCCATCAGGCGCTTTTCGTGGAATATTATAGGGACAGGCTTCAATTATTTCATCAGCATTCAAATTTTTGGTGTTTGCCGTAAATATAATCGCTCCTGTTTTATCGTCTCTATAAATAGCTCCCGGATCTCCTGCCGTCTCAAGACATGGAGCCTCGATACAATGCCGGCACTGTTCCGGAAAAAAAAGCCAGTTTAATTTCCCATTAATAACCTCTTCACGCATTCTGACAAGTTTATACGTGTTAAATGAAAGATCAGCCGGATTCTCATAAGTTCCACGATTTATGGTTTTTTCTGCGGGGAGATCATGCCATTGCTTACAGGCAACCTGACATCCTCTACAAGCCGTACAACGAGTTGTATCTATTAAAAAAGATTTACTCATCTATGATCACCTCCTTTTATTTCTTGATTACATTGACCATAAAGGCCTTGGTTTCAGGTATCCTGGTATTTGGATCACCGGTCGAAGGGGTGAGCAAATTAGCGCTCTCCTCTGTGCCGCTTTCAGGCCAGCGCCATCCAAAATGCCATGGAACACCAACTTGGTGAACAGTGTTTCCAGCTATCTTAAACGGTTTAAAACGCTTTGTTACAACAGCCGTACATTCCAGAGCTCCTCGCGCAGATGAAACCATTACACGCTCACCGTTCTTGATGCCCTTCAATTCCCCGAGTTCTTCACTCATTTCCACAAAAACCTGAGGCTGAAGTTCAAGCAACCACGGTTGAGGACGTGTCATAAGACCTGTCTGCCAGTGTTCTGATACACGGTATGTTGTGCCGACAATCGGGAACCTGGGATCGCATGTCTTATAGTCATCAGCATCTGTTCCATATACAGGCGCAACAGGATTCATACGCTGTTTGTTCATGAGGTTCTTTTCAACAGGACATTCCAACGGCTCGTAATGTTCCGGAAACGGACCATCAGCGCGGCCAGGACCGAATATCTGTCCGTACCCATGCTTTCTCATGATAAACGGATACTTAGCATCCTTTCTCTTTGTTCCGTCAGGATTCTCAAGAGGATACCATCCGCCGTCCGGAACATCTCCAATCCACTTCTTTGAAACATACTTACCGTCTTTAACATTACCGGCAAATCTGATAACCCAGTTTTTCTTATCCCATGGCTGTCCTTTAAGATCAACAGAAGCACGATTATAAATAATCCTTCTGTTTACAGGCCAACACCACGCGAACTCAGGATACAAACCGATATTGTTCGGAGCATCTACTTTGCTGCGCCTCGCTGCCATGTTGCCTTTTTCCGTATAGCTGTTACAGTAAAGCCAGTTTGCCGATGATGTTGAGCCATCATCTTTAAGTTTAGCAAAAGACTCTACGAGTTTCCCTTTCTTTGGGCCTTCAAGGTAATAGCCGTTTATCTCTTTGGCAACCTTGTGCGGATCATACAAGCCGTCCGTCATATAATCCCATTTCAGGTTAAGTATCGGCTCAGGAAAAGCGCCACCTTCCTTATAAACCTCTTTGATCTTGTTGCCTAATTCCATTATGATATCACCATCAGAAAGGCTGTTTCCAAGCGGTTTGGGCCCCTGATAGCGCCACTGCATCCAGCGACCACTATTTGTAATACTTCCTTCCTTTTCAACAGACACACATGCCGGAAGCATAAAGACTTCGGTCTTTATGGTGGAAGGATTCATTCCAGGACCCTTCCAAAATGAGCCTGTTTCATTATCAAAAAGATTGACATTAACCATCCAGTCAACTTTTGTCATTGCCTTACGTGTTTTATTGGAATTAGCGCCACTGCATGCCGGATTCTGGCCCCAGGCAAAAAAACCCTTGACAGTACCCTTGTACATCTCATCAAAAATGTCCAGCCAGGAATATGTCTTACCATCATCTACCTTTGGCAGCCAGTCATACCCGAAATCGTTCGCTTTAGTAGCCTTGTCGCCAAAAAACGATTTTAAGAGACTAACTGAATACTTGGAATAATTCTGCCACCAGTTTGCGGAAAGCGGATCATTGCTTTTGGGAGTCCACTTTTTGTTATAGGCGGCAAGAGACACATTCGAAGCCCTTGGAGTCTTAAGATAACCGGGCCAGATGTGCCACAGCAAACACTGATCGGTAGACCCCTGCACGTTTGACTCGCCTCGAAGCGCATTAACACCACCGCCGGCAACGCCCATGTTGCCAAGAAGAAGCTGTATCATCGCCATTGTCCGGATATTCTGAACGCCTACCGTATGCTGGGTCCAGCCCATGGCATACATAATTGTGCCTGCTTTTCCCCTGGCGCCGGTAGCGGCATAAACCTTGTAAACCTCAACAAGATCAGCTTCCGGAGTACCTGTAATCTTGGAAACCAGCTTGGTATTATACCTGCTGAAATGTTTCTTCAGGAGTTTAAAGACGCAGCGGCTGTTCTTTAAAGAACGATCCATTTTCGGGACGCCCTTTGAGTCCATATCAAAAGCCCACTTGCTCTTGTCATATTTCCTGTTTTCCGCATCATAGCCGGAAAACAGACCGTTGCTGAATTTAAATGCCTTTCCGACTATAAACCCAGCATTGGTATAGTTGGCTACATACTCTTTATGGTATAGCTTTTTATCTAATATGTACTTGATCATACCTCCCAAAAAGGCGATATCTGTGCCTGAACGAAGTGCGGTATAAATGTCCGCCTTTGAGGATGTTCTTGTAAACCGGGGGTCAACATTAATCAGCTTGGCTCCCTTTGCTTGTGCTTCAATAACATACTTAAATGATATAGGATGGTTCTCTGCAGCATTGCTGCCCATAACCAGTATACAGTCACTGTTTTTAATATCGATCCAGTGATTAGTCATTGCACCGCGTCCGAACGACTCTGCCAGAGCCGCAACAGTTGCGCTATGTCAGATACGGGCCTGATGTTCAATATAAACAAGCCCGAGAGCACGCATCAGCGCCTGATAAATCCAGCACTCCTCGTTGTCCATGGCAGCACTTCCAACCGAAACAATATCGGTTAACACCCTGTTTACTACCTGTCCTTTGGCATTTTTATGCTCAAATGATGCATCCCTTGTTTTTTTCACTCGTTTGGCAATTTCCGTCAGTGCCCAGTCCCATGAAACCTTTTTCCATGTTTTGGAATAGGGAGCTCTGTACATCGGTTCAACAAGACGATTCTCATTCTCAGTCAACTGAGAAATCGCAGAACCCTTTGAACAAAGAGCCCCTCTGTTAATTACATGATCCGGATCACCTTCGATGTTGATGACACGACCGTCACCTTTCTTGCTGGTATGCACAATAGCCCCGCAACCTACAGCGCAATAACAACAGATTGTGGTAGTCTCCTTGGCATACTTGGTCTTTAGCATCTGAGCGTGGGCTTTGATCGGCGTAAGATCGAATCCCAAACCGCTTACAGCAAGACCGGCAGCAGAAGCGCCAGTAATCTGAATAAACTTCCTTCGAGTAACATTCATAAACTCTACCTCCTTATTTACTCATGGTTAATATTAACAAACATCACCCACCAATTGCCGACATATGACCCGCAACCATGACAGACTGATCACAAGCAAGATGATGGTTATGTGGTTTGTGGCTCACAGCTCTCAGAAAAACATCGGCCAGCTCGCTGTCTAAACAACCTCTTCTAAGGGGACCTTTAAGATCCTCCTCGCTATCTGACAAAAGACATGCTCGCAGCTTTCCGCTTGCCGTTAATCTCAACCGATTGCATTTATTGCAAAAATGCTTGCTTATAGCGTGAATAAAACCTATTTCTCCTTGAGCGCCTTTAAACTTATAACGTTCTGCAGGGCCGTCATTAATTCCTTTTTCAACAGGATTCAATTCACCCAAAACTTTTATCCGCTCCTTTATTTCAGGCGCAAGCAGATGTTTGCCTGTATTTATTGAAGAGGTTCCGATAGGCATATATTCGATAAATCGTATATGTAACGGCAATGAAAATGACAGCCTTGCAATCTCAATTAATTCATCATCGTTCATCCCTTCAAGAGCTACAACATTTATCTTAATAGGATCAAAACCATTACTTTGGGCTAATTTAATTCCTTCCCAAACCTGATGAAACCTATCATGACCGGTAATCTCATGATATTTCTTCCTGCTTAATGTATCCATGCTTACATTTATTCTTTTTATTCCGGCAGATCGTATTTTTTTAATATTATCCTTTAATAATACGCCGTTAGTTGTAATGGAGACATCTGACAGTCCATCAATTTGTGTTAACTGACCAAGAAAATCGTAAACGCCCTTCCGGATAAGCGGTTCTCCACCGGTTATCCTAACTTTGGATATTCCGAGACGAATCCCAATTCTCACAATGCGCAGGATTTCTTCATATCTTAAAATTTCTTTATGCGGGAGTCGTTGCTGTGGAGTGTTAGGAACGCAGTATATGCATCGCAGGTTGCAGCGATCGGTAATAGATATACGTAAATAGTTCAGGCGTCGATTATACTTGTCGATCAGTTGTAAATCAGGCAATTTTATTATTCTTTTATCGATATCCGTCATTACGATCACCTTATTATGAGAAATATTTGGGACAATCCCTTAAAAACAAAAAACGCCTTCAGCATCTTTCTGCCGAAGGCGTTTTTTAAATCACATCGTACCTTCAGCAACACGGCAGTCATGGCTCTTTAGCTGTAGACCCGTAGTTTTGCGTCACTGCCTTTCGACAGATTTGCCTTTTTTTTCGTACGTTTAATACTTAGATACTTTAATGCTTAGATAAATTGGATCGGTTCTCCTGTCAAGAAAAATTTTAAGCACAAAAAGTTCCGTGGATTGATTCTTTTAACAAACAAACTCCCTTTACAGGCAAAACAATTATTTTTCTTCAGAAACAACAGCATCATTCGGTTCATCATCTGCAATTTTAATTGAACAATTCTTTTTTACGATATTGGTTCCATCAAAATCTTCATCAAACTCATCTTCAAGCAATTCGTCGACATCAAGTTCAACCACTTCCTTTTTTATATCAGCAGCGGCCTTTAATGCTTCCAAACTTTTAGCTAACAAATCAGCATCATCTATCAAAAGTTCAACAGGCTGATTATCTTCAGCACCATACACAAACATAACAGATTCTGCTATTTTATCCGCATATATTTCCGGCGGATAAAAATCTCTGTTCCTTAACGCGGCAATAAGATGCTGCTTATCTATTGCCATTGCTGATTCAATGATTTTGCTATCATATGTTTCATCACGAATGAGTAAAAACATTTCTTTGCTTTGCTCAACGAACTCTTTGATTATAAGCTCGTTGTTTTCATCATTTCTCAAAATTAAATATTTTTGCTTCATAGTTTATCCTTTTATACTTTAATTAAAATAAATATTTGTTTTTTGAAAAACCACAAAACAATAATCATGTCAACATACAAATGACAGCTTTATTTTTAATTATAAAATTGTAACTATTCAGGCACAGAGTGGCAAAGGCACAAAGGCGCATAGTTAGCTTGCCTAAAGTCATTGATTTTTGCCTGGCCCGCAAATCTCTATATGTTTTTATTTTTCTTTGTGCCACTGTGCCTTTGCCGCTCTGTGCCTGAGTGATTACTGTATTTAAACTATCTGCGTTCATCTGTGCCAGCCCCGTAGCTCCAGCAAATGGTACTGGGGTGAATCTGTGGCTGAATAATTACATAAAATTTAACATGGCAAAAGCATTTGTAAGTTTGTGTAGAATTTACTGCTTTTATAAAGTTCAAATGCGTTTGCCTTGTAAAATTCAATAAAAAATATTGACCTGCATTACGCAAAATGATAAAAAATATTTTTTCAGGAGGGATGGTCGAGTGGCTTAAGGCGGCGGTCTTGAAAACCGTTGAGTGTCAAAGCTCCGTGGGTTCAAATCCTACTCCCTCCGCCATAGAATAGATGGGCAAAAAGTGCCTAAAGTTAAGGAATTCTGCCATGTTATATGTTCCTTAAGTCATTAATGCACGAGTAGCAAACTTCTGTAGCTTTGGATTATCAATTAGCACACCGAAGGCGTACAATAACTTTAGGCACTTAAACTTATGGAGAGATGGCCGAGCCGGCTGAAGGCGCTCGCCTGCTAAGCGAGTGTGGGGTGAAAACTCCACCGAGGGTTCGAATCCCTCTCTCTCCGCCAATATCAACAGGTTAGCTTAAACTGGCCGATGATTTTTTTGCCCGAAAGAATTATAAATCGGACAGATCATCGGACAGGTTAGGCTAAGAAATTAATTAATCCCCACTGTTACCCTGTCTGCGCAACAAACAAGCGGAAATGCTAAAGGCATAAAAAAAGGAGACAGCCAAAGCTGTCTCCTTTTTTTATTAAGAAAACTTTTCTATAATTTATTTCATTTTTTCGCCGGACGCGGCTTTCTGCATCTTGATTTCAACTTTTTCGGTCAGGCCTTCATAGTATTCGCGAAGAATTGCCAATACCTCCTCCCTACCAAAGTGATCAGGAATATCACCGCCTTCGGAAAGCATCTTGCGAAGTTTTGTCCCTGAAAGAATTACACGATCTTCTTTTTTGTGCGGACAGGTCCTCAACGATGCCATTCCATCGCACTTAAAGCAATAGAATGTCCAATCGATCTTTAACGGTTTGCAAAGAAGTTTTTTCCCAGGATCTTCCGGCTGGGGAATTATATCAAATATCTCCTGCGCTTCAAACAAACCGTAAAAGTCACCAACACCAGCGTGATCGCGGCCGATAATCATCCGATTAACACCGTAGTTCTGCCTGAAAGTGGCATGAAGCAAAGCCTCTCTCGGACCTGCATAGCGCATGTCAAGAGGATATCCGCCCTGAACAACATTCTCTTTGGAAAAGTAACCATCGATAAGCTTATTTATACATTTTATGCGAACTTCAGCCGGAATATCGCCAGGTTTCAGAGATCCGACAAGAGAGTGAATAAACACGCCGTCACATACCTCAACGGCGATTTTGGCAAGATACTCATGAGAACGATGCATCGGGTTCCTGAGCTGAAGCGCTGCAACCTTGCTCCATCCCTTTTCATCAAAAATGGCTCGCGATTGTTTTGGGGTCATATAGGTGCCTGGAAATTTTTCGGGAAAATCACCTTCACTAAGCACTTTTACAGGACCGGCAAGGCAATAATCTTTCTGAGCCATAACCATTTTAACACCTGGATGATCTTCGAGAGCAACTTCCCAGAATTTATCGTCTGCAGAATCTTCGCCCTGGCCCTTGTAAACCTTTTCACATTCCCATTTTTTATCAGCCTCGGTCATCTCATATTTTTCCGTGATCTTCATGGTAGCCATGAACTCTCCAGCTTTATTTTGCAAAGCAATTTCATCGCCTTCATTGATGGCGTCGGCATCTTCTTTAGATGCTGACAGAGTCACAGGCACAGGCCAAAAAGTGCCGTCAGTCAGCAAAAAGTTTTCGCAAACACTTTTCCAGTCAGCCTTGGTCATAAAACCGTTTAAAGGGCTGAATCCACCAATACCCATCATAATAAGATCGCCGTTTGCACGACCTGTAATAGAAATGGTTTTTAAAGTTTCTGCCTTTTTCTTCTCTGCCTCCAGTTCACTTCCTTCCAGCAAACAACAGACTAACCCTTTTCCTCCATGTGGTGCTACTAATTTAGACATTGGCTTTTTCTCCTTCTCAATATTATTACATTAATTTACAACTAATCCATTATCCATTATTATATTTTCTTCACCACAAAGAACACAAAGCATATAAAGATAAAATCATTCTTAAAAACCACAAACTTCGTATATCTTTATGATTTAATTTCTTCCAATTCCAACTAATCCAAAAAAACACAATTTGTAACTATATAAATAATATTTTCTAAAGCACGCAAAGCAAATTGTCAATAAAAATCATAGATGCCTATCTGTTACCGTATTCACCGTAAGCCATTGCAACTGTTCTATATACAAGATGAGCAAGCTTTGAAAACGGCAAAAACATAAACAAATTAAATATAAAAATAAGATGGATGAAATATAAGGGATAAGAAAGACCCGCTATATTTGCCAGTCTTGTCATCTCTGTCAACATGCCGCTGGCTCCAAGCCCAAAAACAAGCCATAATAGATACCAGTCCTTATAACTACTGACCTGATCTGTTTGGCTCATACGGCTTTTTATCATCAAAGCGCTGCCGATAACAAGGGCTACGCCGCTGACATTGGCAAGCCATTTTACAGGATTCATCTGCGAATAAGGGCCATGAATCTGAAAAACATAAAGCACGACAAAAAATATGCTTGTTACAATGAAAAGTCCGATAAATGAATACAATACCATAAAATGTGCTGTAGCACGGTCTTTGTTTTCACCGCATTCTGTAAACTTGCTGTGCTTTAATATGGTCGGAATAACTTTAAAAAGCGCTTTCACAAGACCACCAAGATCCAGCTTCTTCTTGTCTGTTTTGCCTTCAAGCACTGCGTTTTCATGTATATCATTTACAAATCTTTTGAGTCCTAAACCGAAAATAACAACAACCCATATTGAAAGCGGAACAAAAACCATGTCAACAAGCCATGAAGAAAAAAAGTGTGAATGAACAATTTCATCTCCACCCGGAGTAAAATCTAACAAACCTGTAATAAAACCAAGTACCAGAAACACAACTACAGGAAGCCCCAACAACACAGGCAGTTTTTTTGGATCATTTACAGCCTTTCCTATAAATTTCGGCGTTGCATATTCCGAAATCGCATAGGAGCGGATAGCTCCAAGCACATCACCCGGCTTTGCACCGCGCGGGCACATGGTAGTACAATCTCCGCAATTATGGCACAACCATATATCCATGCTGCCAACTAATTTATCCTTCAAACCCCATGATGCGGCAATCATTTCTTTTCTTGGGAAGGGTTTATTCTCCGGAGCGATCGGGCAAACTACCGAACATGTTGCGCATTGAAAACACTTCTTCAGTGTATCACCCCCAAGCCCGACAACCTCTTTAATAAACTCTGCATTGGGCTCAACCAGGTATCTATCCGCCATACTTTTACCTCCTATATTGACTATCAATAAAACAGCCAACCCTTAATATATAAAATATATAAACTTAGTCTTGTAATTAGCCAAGCGGTCAATCAACTGATTAATCAAGCAATTACTCGCCTATCTACTCGATTGTTTGACCACTCGACCTCTCAACTACTCGACTAATCTTTTTAGAATCCCTTGAACGGGTTTGGACCAAGTTCCTCAACCGTTTTCACAAAAGAATTAATCATCTCCGGAATCTTGTCATACTCATCAATTGCAATCTCGAACTGCGCTACGCGCTCCTCCTCCAGTGCCAAGCTTGCCAAAGCATCACCTATCTTCTTCATTCTAATATCAGCCAGCTCGCTGCCTTTCACAAAGTGACACTGATAGTCATCGCCATGTTTGCAGCCCAGCAGAAAAATACCGTCCATGCCCTGAGAAAGAGCATCCTTTATCCAGATTACATTAACAGAACCAAGGCATCTGACCGGAATAAACCTGACATCAGCAGAATAGGTGAGCCTGTTCATTCCTGCAATGTCAAGAGCAGGATATGCATCATTTTCACAAATCAGTCCAAGAAATCTTAAGGGCGGTTCGTCGAAATCATCTTCAGAAGGAACGCTAATCGCCTTGACCATTGATCCAATACTATCGATATTATAATCGGCAAAACCAATTATACGCTCAGGACAGGCTCCCATACATGTCCCGCACCGTCTGCACCGTGTGGGATTAGGTTTTGGAGTCCCTTTTTCATCATCATCAAGAGCGCCAAACGGGCATTCTTCTGTACACCGTTTGCACTGAGTACATCTCTGAAAGAAAAAGTCCGGAAATGTCATATCTCCAGACCTTGGATGTACCGCAACACCCCTGTTTACAGATTCCAAGCATTGAATAGCTTTCAGGGCAGCTCCGGTTGCATCTTCAATTGATTCTTCAATGGTCATGCTCCTTCGAACACCTCCGGCAGCATAAATACCGGTTCTCTGAGTTTCGTATGGAAAACAGATGAAGTTCGAATCGCAATATCCATTAAAAAGACCGATATCACGGAAAGCAGGCCCCTGCCTGTAAGCCAGATTAACAACAGGATCATCCACGGTAACCGGAACCATGCCTGCCGCTAAAACAACCATATCAGCCTTAACCTGAATCTTTTCTCCAAGAAGAGTATTGTCTGCGTCAACAATCAGTCCGTCACCATTTTTTGATACACTGACAACATTCCCTTTGGTTAAAAAGATTCCTTCATCCTGCTGAATACTCTTGTAAAAATTCTCCTGTAGTCCTGGTGTCCGCATGTGCTGGTAAAAGATATATGCTTTACCGTCGGGATAATCTTCACGAACATACTTTGCCTGCTTGAGAGCTACAAGGCTTGTAACCGAACCGGTATAGTCAAAGTCATTGTCATCATCCCCTTTGTCCGGACTTTGAATAAATACAACGGATTTTGCTTCATTTCCATCAGATGGCCTTGTTATCTTGCCCTTTGCAGCCATTTCCTCAAACTGATGATTGGTCACAACATCCGGCAACTTGCCAAATCCAAGATGAGCAAATTTATTTCCTTCAAGCGTATCCGGTCTCCAGCCTGCAGCAAGAACAACAGCTCCAAATAATTCACCATTCGGATCCAAAGCCAGAATATCCTTTTTACCTTTATTGTATTCCGCATAAACTTCAGCCAGCTTATCAACATCAAGTTCTTTGCCTTTTTCATCAACTTTCATCTCGTCAGACAAAGGAAAAGGCACATCGAACTCTATTGCCTCTCCGGGTTTCTTAAAGGTTACGGTAAATTCACCAGGCTGGCCGGCTATACGCGCAACTATAGTATTACACTTAATTGTTATATTCGGATATGCTTCAGCCTCTTTGATTTTGGCATTTATTACAGGCGATATCAGATTTTCATATGGATCTTCGAGAGGAAGCTGAAGACGCATCTTAGCCGCATATCCACCAAGAGATGTTTCCTTTTCAACTATTGTCACATCATAACCAGCCTTTGCAGCATCTATGGCCGCGGATATACCTGTTATGCCACCGCCGATAACAAGAATCTTTTTGCTGGTTGTTTCGAGTTTAAACGCTTCAGGCAGATCGATTTTTTCAACCTTTGCCATTCCCATCTTCAAATAGTCCTCGGCAAGCATCTGAACATGATCGATGAAATCTTCATCATCCTTTTGTTCTTCTGTAGGAGCCGGATATTCCGATCTGGGATGAGACCATATCACCTGTTCTCTCAAGTTGACCCTGTCAACAATGCAGCCGTCAAACTTGAACACATCATAATTAATCCGTCGTGAACATCCTGCAATAACAAGGGTGTTAACCCCATCATCTGCAATATCCTTTTTTAACAGCTCAACCCCTTCTTTTCCACAAAGAAAAGGATGGGTTTTAACACTTATGCCCTTTTCTTTGGGCACATCACACAATTTCTCTATATTAAGGGCGTCCCCGATTCCACAACCTGTGCAGATATATACACCATACTTTTTATCCATGGATAACCTCCTACTTTCTCACCAGGGTTTGAATAGCCTTCAGGGCCATACCGGTTGCATTCTGGTTCGATGACACCACATCTGCCGGCTTGTTAGCACAGCCAGCGGCAAACATGCCACCTTTTTCAAAGTCATTAATAATAAAACCATCATCATTGTACTTAAGATCAGCCGGGAGCTTGACATTTTTAGTCGTTGGCTGCATACCGGTGGCAAGGACAACCATCTCGGCTTCCTGCCTGATTTTTTCACCGGTCACGGCATTTTCAGCAACTACAGTGATGTTTCCGGAGCCAGGATCTTCACTGACCTCTGCAACCTTGCCTTTAATCAAAAAGATATTTTTATCCTCTTTGATCTTTTTATAAAACTTTTCATACCTCTGGCCCGAAGCCCTTACATCAATATAAAATACATATATCCTGGCATCCGGGTATTGCGCTCTTATATATGTTGTCTGCTTTAAGGAAGCCATACAGCAAACATATGAACAATAAGGAAGATGATTCTCATCTCTCGATCCCGCGCACTGAACAAAGGCAATACTCTCCGGAGCTTTATCGTCTGACGGCCTTAGGATCTTTCCCTTTGTTGGACCATTGGGAGCTGCCAATCTTTCCATCATCATGTTTGTAATGATGTTCTTATACTTGCCAAACCCCAGGTTGTCTATCTTTGCAGCATCATACGGCTCCCATCCTGTAGCCCAGACAATGGCTCCTACATTCAGGTTTATAGTCTTTGCCTCTGTGCTCAGATCAATTGCATTATATTTGCATGCCTCAACACACTTGTTGCATTCAGATCCCTTGCATACAGAAGAATCTACAACATATCGCATGGGAAAAGACATCTCAAAGGGTCTGTAAATCGCTTTTGTCTTATCTATGTTAAAATTAAATTCATTATTTCTTTCAACAGGACACACATCCACACAGTCATTACATGCCGTACAATCTTCATTAACAAATCTTGGATTTAATTTAATGGTTACATCATAATTGCCTGGTGTGCCATCAACCTTTTCCACCTCTCCAAGAGTTAATACTTTAATTCTTGGATTATCCTTTATTCTCCTGAAATTTATTTCAAGCCCACAGGTCGGAGGACAAAGCTTGGGAAAATACTGATTTAGCTGTGCCACCCTTCCGCCCATATAAGGATTTTTTTCAATCAGGAATACCTCGTACCCCACTTCAGCGGCTTCGAGGGCAGTGGTTAATCCGCTTATCCCTCCTCCAACCACCAAAATGCTTCCGCCAGCAGGGGCTGCTTTATCTTCTGTCATGCTATCCCTCCGCATTATAAATAAAAAAATTAATTAATTTGCAAAAAAGTCAGAAAATCAGCTTTCTACGAAAGATGTCAAATGTTAGGTGTTAAGTGCTAACCATATGATTAAACAAACAATCACTTTTACTTAACACTTAACACATAACACTTAACACCTAATCAACTCTATTAAAAACCTCCAGGCATCTTACGACACCTGGAGGCAGATTATTTCGACTAAAAACAGCCGAATTTTCGATTAATCAGGAATAATTTTAACATAATCCCTTTTAAACATTTCCCATGTTGCTGCTTTAGGATCATACTTTGACTCTGTAAAGCAGAACCAGTTCTCATCATCCTGGCCAGGATAATCAGACTGATAGTAGAACCCGGGATAACGTGTCTCTTTACGAAACTGGATGTGACGCAAATGAGCTTCAACAGTCCAGATACGATGATAGATTTCCCAGCATCTCATCAGCTCATGGACATCTCCGGCAGCAAGCTTCTCGCTGTCTTCACGCATTGTCTGGAGCAGATCCATTACAATTTCAAGAGACTTGGTGCTGGTCTGATAGAAAGTGGCTGTGCCAGCTCCATACTCATGGGTAGCCTTCATAAGCCTCATCGCCATTCCAGCAGGCTTGAGATAATTCGGATTAATATCGACCGCAGTAGTATATTCACAGTTGTCAAGATATGTTCTTACAGGCTTGTAAACCATGTCAACTGCCTCTTCCTTTGTCATGCTGATTGTGGGCGTAAAATCAGCATGATCAGCAGCATATCTTGCCATAGACTTGCCGACCATACGTCCTTCAGCATGAGAACCGGATGAGAACTTGTGTCCTGAACCGCCAACACCATCGCCTGAAGTAAACAGACCGTCAACCGTTGTCATGCGGTTGTAAATCTTTCCATTAGCTGCCTTAATCTTGTATGAATCAGGCACCCAGTCAAAATCAGGCCCTGAAGTCCAGAGACCGCAGCATCCTGAATGTGATCCAAGCAGATACGGCTCTGTGGGCATAATCTCGGAAACTTTCTTTTCAGGCTCGCAGTTCTGCGCACACCACAGGTTTGCCTGGCCGCAAGTCATGTCAAGAAAATCTTCCCATGCCTCTGATTCAAGGCTCTTAAGCTCTTTTTTATCCAGTTTTGCTCCAAGCTCAGCAAGAGCTGTAACAGTATCCATCTGAATAGGCCCGCGCCCTTCTTTCATTTCAAACAGCATCAAATGGTTCCTCAGACAGGTCGGCGTTATTGCCGCTGTTCCATAAGGAGCATATTTCTCAAGCTCTGCCTTGGCAGCATCGCTCGCCACATAATTCTCTCCAAGACCGTTTATTGCTTTAGCCTTAAACAGTAGGAACCATGCGCCAACAGGACCATAACCATCCTTAAAACGAGCCGGGGTGAATCTGTTTTCCATCATTGTAAGCTCGGCGCCTACCTTCATGCACATGGTGTACGTAGAGCCTGCATTCCATACAGGATACCATGCACGACCCTTTCCTTCACCAACGCTTCGAGGCTGATAAATGTTAACAGCGCCGCCGCATGCAACCATCATGGTTTTACACTTAATTATATAAATTTTATTCTCGCGCACGGAAAAACCAACAGCGCCTGCAATCTGATTTTCTTTGTTGGCATCGAGAAGAAGTTCGACAATAAAGCAACGCTCTATAATATTTTCGTCTCCAAGAGCCAGTTTGGCGGCTTCAGAAACAATTCTCTTATAAGATTCGCCGTTGATCATTGCCTGCCATTTACCTGTGCGGACAGCTTTAGCGCCTGCCTTTAATGTCCCCATCTTCTGGCCCTTCTTGCCATTAAGGGTTTTCCCTTCTGTATCTTTCTTCCATATGGGAAGACCCCATTCCTCAAACAGATGAACAGAATCATCAACATGACAGCCCAGATCAAAGATCAGGTCTTCACGAACAATACCCATAAGGTCATTTCGTACCATGCGGACGTAGTCCTCAATTGCATTTTCGCCGATATAAGTGTTAATTGCAGACAGACCCTGAGCAACAGCGCCGCTGCGCTCCATGGCAGCCTTGTCGCACAGCAAAACTGTCTGACCTTCAGACATCCACTTTTTTATTTCAAAAGCAGTGCCTGTCGCAGCCATACCGCCACCGACGATCAGAATGTCGACCTCTCGTTCTTCGACTTCCGGATCTCTTACGGCTTTAAGTTCACCCAAAGGTTTATTTGGTAATGCCATATTATATCCTCCTTAAAATATTTTATTCATAATTGATCATTTACTCTATTACTGTATCAGGACAAAAATTTGTGAATGTTTTAGACTGTAGCAGGCGTTGGAATTACATAACCATCCGCCTCTTCAGTACAAAGCAATTCACTATCGAGCGCCTTTCCTTTCATGTCAAGATAAGCATTAGCAGTTCCCTCAGGAGTAGTCCGAATCGGGAATTTAAAACGTTTGACAAGACCATTTCTGAATTTACACGTCCACATAACATCTTCAGTTCCAAGCATAGGCATTATGCTGCTTCCAAGAGGCACAAAATCTGAATAACCTCTAACCTCGATTGCCTGGGTAGGACAAATCTTTACGCATGAGAAACATTCCCAGCACTGATCAGGCTCCTGATTGTATGCCTTCATAGCATTAGGATCCAACACCATCAAATCATTAGGACAAATGTACATGCAGGCTGTTTTGTCCCCGCCTTTGCAGCCATCACATTTTTCTTGAATTACAAAACTTGGCATTAATTATACCTCCTAATTTTGCTTTGTAAGAATTATTATTATGAAGTTTCAGTCAATTTTCCCCTAAATGTTTTTGCACCTCCCTTCATGTTTGTGGCTCAAAATAACAATTTGGGACCATCGAAGTTAGATTATTAATATTCATAAAATATAGTTTGAGGCAACCAATAAAACACACAAAAACAAAAGATTGCAAAAAAACAAATATACCTTTTAAATTCATATATATATGATACTAAAATAGATCCATTAACTACCATTCAACATTTTGTTTGTCAAGAACTTTTAGGCAAACAAATCTTAAATTATGCAAACAGTCATATGACGTAAGCATCAAAAACAATATCTGGATAACTCAAAAATTTGAACACTATATATTGTATTGAAAATATGAAGTTAAAATGTCTTTACAGACATTTTAATGTTGACATGAAAAGCTGAAATGATACCTAAACCTTATTATAGGTTCACGGTTCCAGGTTCAGGGTTAATCGCGTGGCGATTTTGTTCGGTCTGCCTGTGCGTTGCAGGCAGACAGGTGCCACTGATTTCACAAGGCAAGCATCATGAGCCTGTCAACCTTTGAACCGTTGAAAAGATGAACGTCGAACATCGAATTTTGAATATTGTTGTCGCTGCGCTTCTCAGTTTTATAAAATCACTGGAGCAAAGCGATTCCTTAACTTCAAACACTTTAGCCTTGAACCCGAACCAAGGAATAACCATCTGATGAATGACAATATAATACCCCTCTCCTTAGAAGATACTTTCAAATTTTCATGCTCAAACAATATCCCATGTTTTAATGAATGCTGCCAAGATCTTCAGCAGTTTTTAACCCCTTATGATATTTTACGTCTTAAAAACTGCCTTGGCATACCATCCGGTCTTTTCCTGAAGCAATATACGACAAAACATACAGGCCCTGAATCAGGTCTTCCGATTATTACTTTAAAAGCAGATGGTCCTGAATTAAAATGCCCTTTTGTTACTCCATCAGGCTGCAGTGTTTACAATCATCGTCCATCATCATGCCGCATGTATCCTCTTGCACGAGTTGTATCTCGATCAAGAGAAACAGGGAAAGTAACCGAACAATATATGCTGATAAAAGAGTCCTACTGCCTCGGACACAACCAGAAAAAAACATGGACTATCCGTCAATGGGAAGAAAGTCAGGGAGTTGGTATCTATAATGAAATGAACGACCTGCTTATGAAAATCATCAGCTTGAAAAACCGCCTTATGCCTAGCCGAATAGATGTTAAATCAGAGTACTTTTTTTATATGGCATGTTATAATCTTGATACATTCAGATCACACATATTTGAAAAAGGTATATTAGACAACCTCGACCTGAATTCCGAAACCCTGAACGCAGTAAAGGATGACGATGAAGCGCTCTTAAAACTCGGATTTCAGTGGATTAAACAGACGCTTTTTAGCGGTGACAATTAAACATTTACTCAAAAATTCATCACAAAAACACGAAATAAACCTTAAAGTTAAATTATTAGCCACAGACAAACACAGACTTTCATTATCTTATCTGTGGTTGAATATAGAATTTCTATACGACCTAAAATGAGCGATCAGCATTAGCTTTTAGATGTTAGCACAATAATTTCATTATATTGCTAAAAGTCAAGATTCTTACCCAGTGCGTAAAAGGCAAACTGCTTGTAACCACCCGGAATAAGACCTGATCGCCCATGCAGGTATTGTCAAGCCATTAACATTCGTTTTTTTCGTGTTTTCAATTTTTCGTGCTTTCGTGATAGTTTTTTCCTGAAAGTGAGCCCAATATGAAACTAAAAAACAAAACAGCCCTGGTACTCGGATCTATAAAAGGTATAGGAAAAGGCATCGCTATTGCCCTTGCAAATGAAGGTGTAAGGGTTGCCTTAAACTATTATGACTGGGAAGATAGTCTTGATGAAATGAAGAAAGATTTTGACCGGACCGGCCAGGAATATCTTATTGTCAAGACAAACCTGCTTGAAACCAAAAAAACACCCGGGCTTATAAAAAAAGTAGTAGATCGTTTCGGAGGCATCGACATTCTGATAAATAATATTGAGCGTGGGGGATGGCCTGTAGTTCATGGATCGTATGTGCAAGAGCAATGGGACCTTGAATTAGCAACCACGCTTCGCTCAAAATGGTGGATTTTTAATTCGGCGCTTCCACATCTAAAAAAATCAGGGGACGGCGTTGTAATAAACCTATCTTCCATTGCGGGAATTGTAGGACGGTCCGGCCCGGCCGGCTATATCTTCAACGACGGATATGCTGCCGCAAACCGTGGGATATCATTATTGACGGAAACATGGGCAAGAATCGGCGCCCCACAGGTTCGTGTTAATGAAATCATGCTGGGTATTGTCGAAACCAGGCATGGAGAAAAAACCAGGGGCTGGAAATTACTTACAAAAGAGCAAAAACAGTCCCTGATAGATCACACACTGCTCAATCGAACAGGCAAAATCGAGGATGTGACAAAAGCGGTAATTTTTATGATTAAAGATGCACCTTTTATGACAGGAACCATATTAAGACTTGACGGAGGCTATATATTAGGCGGTGAAAAGGTTGTGCCAATGCCGGATGGAGTAGTATAGGTGTTCACACTTCACTTTCTCTGAGCAATATTTTTGGTTTTAATCCCCCAAACATAATATTTTACCCACACAAAACCAAACTTCATCAGTTCCACATCATCTGTTTTTATCTTTTTAAGAATTGCTGATTTGATCTTGTACCTTTTTAAAAAGCTGCTGTTAAATAAAAAATCACGAAACATATCAATGTTGTATGTAGCCATGAAAGCCATTTTCCCTCTGGGGCTGTCCGACCCCGCACCTCTCCATGGATCGATCTGAAACATACTTTTCAGCTCCGCCCACAGCGAAGTCATCTTGTTATATCCAACAGCATCTTGATCTATCGACCATGATGTTGTTGTCCACTCTTTGCTCTCATGCTGCCCCATACAAAAATCCGGCGGCCTGAAAAAACAAACCGGTTTTGTCTTTTTGTTTATACTATCGAATATAACCCCCTGTTCAACTGGAAATGTACGACAAGTGTCAGGACGATCAAAATAAACCAGGCAACCTGATTCAGATAAAAAAGGACATGTCATCTCCGCATTATCAGACATGAGAAGAAGCACTTCCGGAAAAAAGCTGGGGGATCGCACAACGATATCCACATATTTATCAAGAAATTGATCCGAGGTAATACCAAGCGATTTTTTAAGCCTGAGAACATCGTATGGATATAAGAAAAGATTAAGATTCCGGCAGCATTGATTAAAACAGGAAAGACCCGAATGGCAATGGAACGAAAAAGTATCGTTCTTTTTCAGCCTTCTGCCCGGCAATTTATCTAGATTATCAATATCAACATATTTCATAATGTAAAATTGAGGAATTTAGGAATTTAGGAATTGAAGGTATTCTGCTGATTTTAATCCCTCAATACCTTAAATTAATAATTAATTGTTAATCCTTCAATCAGCATCTCTGCTACAGTCATTTTTAACTTTTGCGTAACACCGGCTTCTTTTTTTAGCTCATTTTCCAGTTCAGCCATTCTTATATAAAAAGGTGTTCTGTCAAATTTGAAATAGCTTTTTTCTCTGTTTTGTTCTGTAAAAGCATCGCATCCTGGGCTATGAACCACATTCTGACCGCTCTTTTGGAGTTCGTGGGAGATGCCGTGCAATCTGCATATCATAGGACGATAATTATACAATATACACCTGTCGTCGAAATTAAGGGGGCACATCAGCCGCACCTTCATTCCTTTTTTGTCAGCCTCATCAGTTTTCCTGCATACCTCCAAAACCCTGTTTCTTATTTCAACCTGCCTGTCATATTCGAGGGTGCTGTACCCTTTAAGAATATAAAAGTATTCTAAGAGTGTATAATGATAAAAAAGTGTGCTGCAGCAATTATCTTTGCATCCTTCGCAATAGAATCCATAATAATCCGCTGCTTCCTGGTATTTTTGATCCATTGCCGCATAAATCACTTTTAGCCTGTCTAAAAAATGCAAATGTTTATCATATTTGTCTTTTACTTTTTCAAAAGGAAGGAACATTGAATCACCCATCAAACAAGTGGTGAGGGGAAAAAGATTTCCTCAAAAAGATTCAAAGCATATCTGTCTGTCATGCTCGCAATAAAATCGCAAACTATTCTCTCGTTAGATTTACTGGTATCATAACATGCCGTCATCTCTAACTCCGCAAGACCTTTATGAAGCATTTCTTCATTGTTTAAAAAATATGTGTAAAGCTCCGACAAAATCTTCTTTGCCTTTACGAACTCTTTGTGTACCTGAACTGAACGATATACATTCTCATAAAGAAATTTTCTCAAAGTCAGCATTGCAGAATGTAATTCATCAGTTATATCTAAGCGCAATTCACCATCACGAACTTTGCTTGAAAAAATAAGGTCCCTCATCATAGTCCTGGCCCGCTCTGAATGTGTTCTGCCGATAATTTTTATACATGATTCAGGCACCTGGTCAGGCCTGATGACCTTGCTCCGTATCGCGTCATCAAGGTCATGGTTCAGGTATGCCATTATATCGGCAACTCGCAGTATCCTTCCTTCAAGAGTACAAGCTAACTCTTTAGGATTAATCGAAATAATATCTCCAAATCCCTTTGAATGCTTCAAAATCCCGTCACGAACCTCATACGTCAGATTAAGCCCTTTACCGTAATTTTCCAGCACATCAACAACCCGCAAACTCTGCTCGTTATGAGCAAAATCCTGTGAATATATTTCTTTAAGAGCTGTCTCGCCACCATGCCCGAATGGTGTATGTCCAAGATCGTGGCCAAGAGCAATAGCTTCGGCCAGATCTTCATTTAAACGCATAGCTCTTGCCATTGTTCTTGCAATTTCCGCTACTTCGAGGGTATGTGTAAGACGCGTTCTGTAATGATCTCCGAGAGGAGACAAAAAAACCTGTGTTTTATGTTTTAATCGTCTAAAGGCATTGGAATAGATAATCCTGTCCCTGTCTTGCTGAAATACCGTTCGAATCGGACATGCCTCTTCGGTCTTTAACCGACTCCTTGATTCGGAACTCAAACAGCCATACGAAGAGATAAAACTTTTTTCACGTTTTTCGAAATCTTCACGAATAGACATAATATATTTATATTAATTTTATAAGTCAAAATCAAGTCAAAGAAATAATAATAAGGTAAATCCGCAAGAATGAAACGAGGCGTAAATGATTTCTTAAGAACAATAGAAGGCTTGACTTAGTCAAAATTCTTGGGAAAGCTCCGGTTACCCTTGAAACAGCTATTCACTTTAAACAAATTTTGGGTGTATCTACAAATATATCGAGAAACAAAGCTTGATGAATCAATCATTTTGCAAACCGGATTTTATTTTGAGACCATTCAAGTATTGATCCCATTCCATGGGAAGAAGCTGTTTTTTATTGTTGTTGCATTCTTTGCATGACGGAACCAGGTTGCCTTTTGTACTCCTTCCTCCACGAGCTACAGGAACTATATGGTCCATGGTCAGCTCCTTTGGCAGGACAGAACGCTCGCAATAATAGCATACTCCCTTTGCGCAACGACGTTTCCACCACTGTGATGCTCTGAGTTCTCTTGCCTTGCGGCGCTCTCTCTTTATATCATTTTGATCTAAATCGTATGCAAACGGTTTCATATTAAGACCTTTGGAAAACACTCAATTTTGACAAACTTAGCACTTGATGATCTCGTAAAAAGTCAAAATGCTTCTTGCTTGATCTTCTGCTATATAACACGAAAATATAAAAACAATCAGAAACTTAAGAGTAAAATCATGATCAAAAAAACCGAAAAAAATTACTTCTGATTCACTTTAAAATCCTTCTGATCCTGATGCAACATACAGTGGCCACGAGGGAAACGCCCCTACAAAAGTTAAAAAAAGAAAAATATTACTATCGAACATGTCAAGAAAAATGTGCGCTGAACTTCCTTCCTTCAAGAACCGCTTCAGTATCTTCAAACATAATCCTTTCCGCACAAACTTTCCCAACCATGGAAGAAAGCTTTATGAATGCTTCAGAAAGTTTGGGGGATCTCGCTCCAGAAGAATGAGCGTCTGAAGCCATAAAATGAGCCATTTTCAATTCTAATATTCTTTGGCAGCATTTGAAAGCAGACCGTCCGAAATTTCCTGTAAGACTACCGGCGGTAATCTGAACAAGAGCGCCTGCTGAGATAAAATCATATAGCAATGCGACGTTACGCTGAATAGTTATATTTCTTTCCGGATGCACGATAACGGGAATTATCTTTCTGCGATTAAGGCGGTTAATTAATCCGATAAGCGGCTCCGGAATGAATTGATGGGGAAGTTCAAGAAGAAAATATTGACCGGTGTCGTTCAAAGTCATCAACAAACCATTTTCAAGCGCTTCTATGATCTCCGGGCTTAGATAGATCTCCGAACCCGGCAATACAGTCAAGAGAATATGACGCTTCTTTAATACTGAGTTAAATTCTGCACAAGCAGACAAAATATCCGATCGCCAGTTAACATACAGACCATTGAGGCAGTGGGGAGTAGCAACCATAATCCGGATGCCATCTCTCACTGCGATACGAGCCATTTCCAAGGATTCCTGTAGTGTGGATGGACCGTCATCCATTCCCGGCAAAATATGGACGTGGATATCAATGTAATGCGTCACACACTCTGCTCTGTTTAGAAACATTGGCAAACCCCCTCATTTTGCCTCCACCAGAATGCTTTAGCGGAAGTAAGAGAAATATACCAGCCATTTTCTATAAAGAAGTTTCTTATTAATTTAGATTCTTACGTTTTTTAAAATCGCCGATCCATTCTTTTAATATTCTTGTCTTTTCTTTGAGTTTTTCGGTAATCTTTTCACGTAATTCAGCAATAAGAAGAAGTTTCTTTTTCGACTTTTTACTAATTCATCAAGCTTAGACCGAGGCTCTTTATCCACTTTCTAATTTCCGCCTCGATCAACAGATAATATTTTTCAGATCCGCCCAGACCCTTTCTGCCAAAAAAATAGTTAATCTCAAGAAAAAGCGGCTCTATTCTTTCCGCCTCTGATGAAAAAATAATATCGAAGCCAGCCAGATTTATCCCTGTCTTTCCGCAAAATTTCCTGACCGAAGCTATAGCAGCTTCCTGCAGGTTGAGATCAGAATCAAAATCGATAACAGCTCCTTGTGATAAGTTGGAACAAAATCCTTTACTGTCTTTCAAAACGCGCCAGTAAGTAATTATTTTCGTGTTTATAACAACGACCCTTAATGTCCTGTTTTGAGTTGAGATATACTCCTGAATTAAAAAACCTGCTTGACCTGTATTTTCATATATAGCAGCTTTTTGCAAAACTCCCTTAAACTCTTCAACCGACTTTATTAAATAAACATTATCCCCGCCCCCGCCCCAGTTAAACTTAAACACAAACGGATACTCAAAGAATTGCTCATTTAATTCTCCATGACGGCTAAAAAACGATTCAATGGTTAGAAATGTTTCTGCTTTCGGGTGTGGAACAGCTTTTTCCTGAAACAGCTTTGTCTGTCCAATTTTCTCTGGATAGTTAAATTTTGCATCATAATCAGGAAAGACATTCGCACAATTATCGCGGGCCATATAGTACAGCGATTTATAGCATCCCTGGGAGAGGACTACTGCGTCAGCGGCCTTTATTGCGGCAAGATCATCAGCATCAGGACTGCGTCCAGCGCATATTATATTCTTATCCGCTACAAAGCATGGATGAAATGACAGAATCATCAGTAACCAAAATTCCTCAGCGCCTTCGTATCTTTGCTCCAGTCTTTCTGCACATGCACAAAAAGCTTTAGAAATACTTTTGAACCAACCATCCGTTCAATATCTTTTCTGGCGCTTTCGCCAATGCTTTTAATCTTGCTCCCGCCTTTCCCGATTATAATCCCTTTCTGGGATGCGCGCTCAACATGAATAGTAGCATTAATCATTACAAGCGCTCCCTTCTTTTTTTTTGAAAATGAATCTATTGTAACTGCTGTGGAATAAGGTATTTCCTGACCTGTAAGACGAAAAACCTTTTCCCGAATCATTTCTGCGGAAATAAATCGTTCCGGCATATCGGTCAAAGTATCTTCCGGAAATAAAGGTTGTCCCTCCGGCAGAAGTTTTTCCATAGACTCAAGAAGTTCTTCAACCTGGTCACCATGTTTTGCGGAAATCGGCACTATAGCATCAAAAGGATAGGCCTTTGCCCATTTATCCATTATGGCAAGAAGTACTGATTTGTTAACAAGATCTATTTTGTTAAGACCAAGGATAACACATCGTTTCTGTTTTTCCAGCATCTTCACTATAAAACTCTCAGAATCCTGATCCGGATTTGACACGTCCACAAGAATAAGCGCTACATCCACATCGCCAAGAGCTGAAAGAGCTGCATCCACGATCCTGACATTTAACCTTGTTTTTGCTTTGTGTACACCAGGCGTATCGATAAAAACTATCTGCGAGGCTGGCCTGTGTACAACCCCGATTATCCGGTTGCGCGTGGTCTGTGGCTTTTGAGAAGTAATTGATATCTTCTCGCCAAGCATCCTGTTTAAAAGGGTCGATTTTCCTGCATTGGGAGCGCCGACTATTGCTACAAATCCTGATTTAAAATCAGAACTCTTCTCATCTATATTCATTTATTCTCCGCTCTAATCCCTCTAATCCTCTAATCCTTTCCCTGCTTCCTGCTCTTAATCCCCACCTACCAATTTCTTAACCGCATCCCAGACATAATCTTTTCCACGACCTGTTTTTGCAGAAAAGAAAATCAAATTATCTTTATTTACATTAAGTGTTTCCGCTATAGTAATTTTCTGCTTTATCTGTTTTGTTTTTGAAAGTTTGTCCACCTTTGTCAATATCAGAATGGCTGGGATATCAAAACTGCCAAGCCAGTCAATAAATCTCAATTCTTCAATACCGGGTGTGCGCCGAATATCCATAATCAGCACAACCCCTTTCAATGTCTCTCTTTTCAAAAGGTATGTTTCAATCATCGGACCCCATTTTTTTTGCACGGATGCCGGGACCCTGGCATACCCGTATCCTGGGAGGTCAACAAAACAAAAGGCGCTGTTTATTGAAAAGAAGTTGATTAGCTGGGTACGCCCCGGTGTAGAGCTGGTTTTTACCAGACGTTTCCGGTTTAAGAGCTTGTTAATCAGAGAAGATTTGCCCACATTGGAACGCCCGGAAAAAGCTATTTCCGGCAAACCGGGCAAAGGATACTGGGATGGTTTAACAGCACTGGTAATAAATTCGGCAGATTTTATTTTCATATTAAATAAGAATTCGCTTCGCTTAATTGCAAATTTAGAAATTGGGGAATTGAAGATATTCTATTGATTTTAATTCCCTCAATCCTTCAATCCCTCAACTTAGATATTTTTCTAATCTATCCATTCCTTCGGCGATATTTTCCATGGAATTTGCGTATGAAAACCTAAGATATCCTTCGCCGTTTTTGCCAAAATCTATTCCAGGCGTCACACCCACATGAGCCTTCTCCAGAATATCAAAAGCAAGCTTATATGAATCACCGGATATATGCTTTGCGTTGGCAAAAACATAAAAGGCTCCTGTAGGTTCTACCGTAATGCCGAGACCTATTTCTTTAAGACGGCTAATCATATATTTTCTTCTCTCATTATAGATATGCTTCATGCGCACTATATCATCTCCCGCCTCTTTAAGAGCAGCGATACCAGCCACCTGGATCATTGAATTGGCGGAAATAAAAAAGTTCTGCTGAACCTTTTGTATTGGCCTGATAAACGGTTTTGGCGCAATCAGGTACCCAAGCCTGAGGCCTGTCATGGCATAAAGTTTTGAAAAACCGTTTAACACAAAAGCCTTGTCGGTAAATTCCAAAATTGAATGCTCTTTCCCCTCATAAACAAGGCCATGATAAATTTCATCCGAAATGATATAGGAATCTGGCTTAATAAGATCTGCAATAGCCTTCATGCGGCTTTCCGACAAAAGGTTTCCGGTAGGATTTGACGGAGAGTTTATAAATATCCCCTTTGTCTTTTTTGTTATCTTTTCTTTTATGGCTTCGGGTCTGTATTGGAAGCCGTCCTCTTCATAAACAGGTATCATTACGGGTTCGCCCTGCACAAACCTTATAAAATTAGGATAGCATGGATAATGCGGATTCGGAATAATAACCTGATCGCCATTTTCTAGCAGTGCTGAAAACATTAGAAACATGGCAGGAGAAGTGCCAGAAGATATGACAATCTGGCCGGGGTCTATTGATACTTTGTATGCCTCAAAATAATGTTCGCATATAGCTTCCCTGAGCTCAAGCAGGCCAAGGCTATGGGTATAATGCGTATGCCCGTCATTAAGGGCTTTACAGGCAGCCTCCTTTATACACGCTGGCGTATCAAAATCAGGCTCTCCAACTTCGAGATGAATCACATGAATCCCGTTTTGCTCCATCTCATTAGCTTTTTCCAAAACATCCATGACAATAAAAGAGGTCATTTTCTGTGTCCGTTTTGAAATCATTTTTTCTGTCTCAATATAGAATTTTTATCACGAAAGCACGAAAATACGAAGACACGAAAAGATTTTAATTTCGTGCTTTCGTGATTGTTTTTTAATTTTTTACGAATTCATCAGGTGTTAAGAGCTAAGAGCAGAGAGCGAAGAGCTGGGAGCTTGATAAAACAGATAATCATTTTAACCTAATCCCCTACCTTAATCCCCTAATCCTTTAATCCTTAATTCCTACACAACCTTGTTTAACGGATATTCGATTATACCTTCAGCGCCACTTTTTAGCAGCTTTGGAATAAGCGCTCTTACCGTATCTGAGTCAACTACTGTCTCAACCGAAAACCATTTTGACTGGTAAAGAGGAGAAACCGTGGGAGCATTAAGACTCGGCAGCAATGACACAATATCTTCAAGAAGCGTTTCAGGAACATTCATTTTAAGACCAACTAATTTTTCACCCAAAAGAGCTCCTTTAAGCAGGAGTGCAATCTGTTCAAGCTTTTCCTTTTTTTCAGGATCTTTCCACACATTGTGGTTTGCGATAAGCTGGGTATTAGTCTGCATCAATTCATGAATAATGTGAAGACCATGCGCCTTTATAGTACTTCCTGTTTCTGTAACCTCCACAATAGCGTCTGCAAGCCCGGAAACCACTTTTGCTTCTGTTGCTCCCCATGAAAATTCTACCTTAATATCAATACCGCGCTCTGAAAAATATGTTTTTGTGAATTCTACAAGTTCGGTCGCTATCTTCTTACCCTGAAGATCCTCAATTTTCTTTATAGATGAGTTATAAGGCACCGCAAGAACCCATCGCGCAGGCCGTGCACTAACCTTGGAATAAACAAGGTCGCTTATAACATGAACATCGGAACTGTTTTCCGCTATCCAGTCCTTGCCGGTAAGCCCTGCATCAAGAGTTCCGCTCTCGACATAACGGGACATTTCCTGAGCCCTGCATATTGCGCACTCTATTGTATCGTCGTTAATTTCCGGAAAATAGCTTCTGCCATTCACATTAATCTTCCATCCTGAACGCTTGAACAAAGCAATTGTAGCGTTTTGCAGACTCCCTTTGGGGATGCCTAATTTTAATTTTGTTTTCATTTTTTATATACCTCCTCTGGATCAAATACAGGCTTTCCAATAACCCTGATCAACCCGTCTTCAATCTTTTTAAAGAAACAGCTCTTATAACCCAAGTGGCATGCTGCTCCACCAATCTGTTCAACCTTTAACAGTACAGTATCATTATCACAATCAATTCTGATTTCCTTTACAAACTGCATATTTCCGGAAGTTTTGCCTTTTATCCAGAGCTCTTGCCGGCTGCGGCTATAATAAGTTGCTTTGCCGGTGGAAAGTGTGGCCGCCCATGCTTCTTCATTCATAAAGGCAAGCATTAATACTTCGCCTGTTTGATAATCCTGAACTATGGCCGGCAAAAGACCGCCCAGTTTATTGAAATCAAGTTTGATCATAAAATATTTTTCCTTTACACAAAAAAATCAAATTTATAAAATAACTTCAATATGGAACAATGTCAATAACCCATCAAAATAATAACTCAAGTTTCGCACCCTTTAATTTAGCCAAAACGTTAGACGGCAAGGGCTAAAAATAAATTTTAAACCGAAATATACTGCCTGTGGTTTTTACAACGGCGCCAATCAATTAATAATGTATATAGCACAGGGTGCTGGTTAAGAAATACAAGCAAATGATTTCGCTGTAAAAATGTTATTTTCAACCCTTACCGTCTTGATATTGATAAAAATCAAGGGTGCGAAACTTGAGATAATAATAGTTCACAGTTGTCGGTTTACAGTTTTTTTAACAAACTATATCTTAAAAAGTTACAAAGAATATCAAAGTTTGAAGCTGAAGACACATAAATATTGCTTCGATTCTTTTCTATCAGCTTTTTTTCAATATCCGCTCAGCAATATAACTGCGGACAATATTTCCGGTGCAAATAAATATTATTTTCATTCTCAACCAAAAAAAAGATTTCACGATAATAGTCTTTATGCTAATAAGATAAGATTTGTAAAAAATCTTTAATTTGCTTTAAAGGTTACTTATATAGGACATGATAAACTTGTCACTACGAAGTTAAAAAGAGACAAGAATAAGCTAATCAAAAAACTACTATTCGCGAAATGCGTTAAGCATTAACTGTTTGATATGACAGCTAAAGGTTTTATCTTAACACATAACACTTGATGAATTGGACTTTTTTACAACGCCATCATCATTGCATCATTACATCACTTTAAATTTTAGCACAATTATATATTATAATGCCAAAAAATAAAACAACATCTCAAATATTAAAAAATCGGGCTAAGCTTAAACAGGGCGGATTTTTTGCAAAAATTTTAGGGTGGTTTATCCGGCTGATTTTTCTTTTAATATTATCCAGCACAGTTGCGATTATCGGCATCTTTTTTTACCTCTACAAAGACCTCCCCAAAATAGCGACTCTCGCTGATTACCGGCCTCCTGTAATTACAACAGTGTTTTCTGACGACAACAAAAAAATAGCTGAATTTTATAAAGAACGAAGGATTGTGGTTCCCCTGTCCAGCCTGCCGACAATGCTGACGGAAGCCTTCATTGCCACAGAGGATGCAAGGTTTTTTATACACAAAGGAATAGATTTCCCCAGCATTATTAGAGCGTTTATTAAAAACATAGAAGCAGGAACCATTGTTCAGGGCGGCAGCACTATTACACAGCAGGTTACAAAATCTTTCTTTTTGACACCGGAAAGAAGTTACACGCGTAAAATTAAAGAAGCAATCCTCGCATACCGCATTGACAAAAGATTTACAAAAGAAGAAATCCTTTTTTTGTATTTAAATCAAATATATTTAGGACACGGAGCATACGGTGTAGAAGCTGCTTCAGAAAACTATTTCGGAAAATCAGCCGCAGAGTTAAACCTCGCGGAATGCTCCATGTTAGCCGGCCTGCCCCAGGCTCCAAGCAGATACTCTCCCTTCAGACACCCTGAGAGAGCTAAGCAGCGCCAGATATATGTTTTAAACCGTATGGTTGCGGAAGGCTTTATAAACAACAATCAAGCCACCGAAGCCATAAATATAAAGCTTGACATAAAACCGAGACAAAACTGGTTTATTAAAGAGGCTCCTTTTTATACAGAACACATAAGGCGTTATATTGAAAAAAAATATGGTCCGAACATCCTGTATAATGAAGGCCTTAAAATCTACACTGCCGTAAATATTGAGATACAAAGAATTGCCCGTGATGAAATAAATAAAGGCTTAAAGGCTCTTGACAAGCGCCAGGGTTATCGAGGGCCTCTAAATCATCTTCCAATAGAAGAGATCGAAGCATTTTCAAAAGAGCTTCAAAACGAACAGGAAAAAGACTCGCCGGCTGAAGGGAAAATCGTTACAGGTGTGGTGATAAAAGTCAATGACCTGGATAAAACCGTGTCTGTTCGAATTGGAAATGTTTATGGAACAATAAGAATAGCCGATATGCGCTGGGCACGAAAACCTGATCCCGAGATTCCTTATTACGAATCCAGGATAAATCGACCCGGCGAGGTTCTTAGCACAGGCGATATTATACTGGTTAAACTAAAAAATAAAATTGAAGACACCGAGTTATGGGAGCTTACTCTTGAACAAACTCCGGTGGCGCAGTCTGCCCTGCTTTGCATGGACATGGAAACAGGCCAGGTAAAGGCAATGATAGGGGGCCGGGATTTCAAGAAAACCCAGTTCAACAGAGCTATCCAGGCAAAGCGCCAGCCAGGCTCTGCATTCAAACCGATAATATATGCTGCGGCGCTTGACAAGGGATACACTCCTGCAAGCATGATAATCGATTCTCCAATTGTATTTAAGGATTCAGAACGTGACATTACATGGAAACCGAGAAATTATAAGGAAAAATTCTACGGCCCCACCCTTTTTCGGCAAGCACTTGCAAAATCACGCAATGTTGTAACCATAAAAATTTTGAGAGATATTGGTATTGATTACGCAATAGATTATGCTAAAAAACTTGGCATTACGTCCACTATAAACAGAGACCTTTCAATAGCTCTGGGTTCTTCCGGCATGTCTTTGCTTGAAATTGTCAACTCTTACTCTGTTTTCGCCAATCTCGGATATTATATGGAACCTGTTTTTATTACAAAAATTGTTGATAGAGAAGGGAATATACTTGAAATTACTAAGACAGAAAAAAAACAGGTCATTGAAGCAAGCACTGCCTATATCATGACAAGTCTTTTAGAGAGTGTGGTTAAAGAAGGAACCGGGTTTAGAGCACGGGCTTTGAACAGGCCTGCGGCAGGCAAAACCGGCACTACAAACAATCTTAATGATGCCTGGTTTGTAGGATACACACCCGGATATATAACCGGAGTGTGGGTGGGTTTTGATAATGAGAGTTCTCTTGGAAAATCCGAAACAGGTTCAAGGGCTGCAAGCCCGATATGGCTTGATTTTATGAAGAGAATTCTTAAAGATAAACCTGTCAGGATTTTTAATGTGCCGGAAGGTGTTGTCTTCTCAAAAATCGATGCTGAAACCGGTCTTCTGCCTATTCCTGAATCAAAAAAGACGATATTTGAATGTTTCAAGGAAGGAACCGTCCCAACAGAATATTCAAAAAAACAGGATTCTATAACAGAACCGGAACAGTTTTTTAAATCAGATATGTAGGGATCAGGGGTCGGGGGTCGGATTTAAGAGAATATTGAACGGCAGAATAAAGCGTTTTTTGAACGTCGAACATCGAACGTTGAACATCGAATGATGAAATCGCTTCGCTCCGCCAGTTTATAAATTGGCAGAATACCTTATTCAAAATTCGACGTTGGACGTTCGATGTTCGACGTTCATACCCTTTTAGCTTGGCGGCTACGTCCTTGGTGGTTTCGTTCTACGGATGGTAGATGATTAACCACCAGTATATCCTCTGCAAGTGTCATATC